>RECH01000327.1 GCA_007694125.1 Leptolyngbya sp. DLM2.Bin15 | reverse complement strand
TTCGCGAAGGGGTCGGCATTGATCGCTACACCGGGGCCGCCGCCGAGGGGTTTAAATACAACCGCGCCATTTTGCCCAAGGGTGTAAGTATTCCCCTAGAGATCACTCTGGATTGTCAGAAAAGCCATGACCCCGCCGAACTGTGGCAGGTGCTGCAAGCCCTAGAGCAGGGCGATATTCGCATCGGTGCGGCCAAAACGCGCGGCCTGGGGAAAGTCCAGCTCACTGACATCGAGATTCACCGCCAAGACCTGAATAATGCCGACGGGATTTTCGAGACTCTGCTGGATGAGGTCCCCCTTCAAGACTGGAGCCAGTTAAAGCAAACCTCTCCCTACGTGCCCCCCGCCCGACTCAACTTCGCCTTGGGGTGGAAACCCCTTGACCCGGTCATGGTCAAGGCCGAGGGCGATGGCATTGCGGTGGATATCTTGCCCCTGGTGAGCCAGGTAGACTCGGGAGTTCGGTTTGTGATTCCAGGCAGCTCTATCAAAGGGGTGCTACGCGCCCATGCAGAACGCATTGTTCGCACCGTGTGTCATTTGGAGATTGATTCAGAGACAAAATTCAACCAGCAACTGCAAGTTCCTCTGGTCGAAATTCTTTTTGGCTCCGCTGAGAAAAACAAACCCCAGCTCAATGGCAAAAAACCAGAGTCCCAAGGGAAAATCGGTGCCCTGGCGGTGGATGACTGCTACGCCACGTTAGAGATGACGGCTAGCGATTGGGCGGCGGTGGAAAATACGCCCAAAGCAACCAACGGTACCTTTACCCAGTTCGAGAAAACCTTAGCGACAGCTTTGGGAGGCAGAGAAAAGCCGTTTCAGACGTTGCAGCCTGCCATGCATGTCGCCATTGATCGCTGGACGGGGGGAGCTGCCGACAGCATGTTGTACAGCGTTTTGGAACCCATTGGCGTTTCCTGGGAATCCATTGGCCTATTTCTCGACGTGGATCGGTTGTGTAAATACCATCCCGAGATCGTAAAGCCTGCGATCGCACTTCTCCTGCTAGTGCTGCGTGACTTTGCCCACCGCAAAATCCCTATTGGCTACGGCACCAATCGCGGCATGGGCACGGTGAAAGTGACTGAGATGACATCCCACGGCAGCAGCCTCAGCGATCTAGATGGCCTGATGGGAGCGCAGACCATTACGCCGGATCTAAAGAGCCTGGACGTTTCGTTATTGAATGACCTGACCGAAGACTGGCAGCGGTGGGTCGATGCTCAGAAGGAGGCCAAATGACTACTCAAGAAACCACCCTGTATCGCTACCGGGCCGATGAGCAGATGTCCTTGATAGATGCGATCGCAGCCTGTCAGAAGGCTCTTGAGGGGGCGATCGCCTTGCTCTATTCGCCCCAGAGCTGCACCTTGGCACGGCTGGCTCCTGATGGCACGCTCCGGGATGCTGGCGAGCGCGCCATTGACCTGACCGACGTGTTTGAAGCCCGCCTGTTTAACGCCATCTGCGAGCTGCGCTGGCTTAACCGCCTGGCTGGGGTGGGAGATGCCGCCCTGATTTCAGAAGCTGCTCAAAATTCCCTAACCGGGTTTGTTGCCACAGATCCTCAAGTCTGTGAGCCTCTGTTGCAGCAGTACCTACTCTGGGGAGAGCGAGCCAGAAGCCAGCCCGGTGTCGATTCCTGGCAGCGCCTGGCCGATGCCCGCATTGGCAAGCTCGACATTCCTTTGGCTCAGAGATTTAGCCAGGAACAGCGGGTTTATCTCAAAACCTGTGAATATCTGGACGCTGTCGATGACTACGGCAACGTGGCGGTGATTGAAGAACGCTTGGTGAAACTGGAGGTAGGCTCATGACAACGACAGGAACGCTAAAGCTCAAAAGCAAGACAAATAAAAAAGGCAACACCACCAAGACCATTGAGTTCTTCTTTACCAGTGCTAGAGGTCAATATCGATCCCTCAAGTTTGAGTCGATCGCCGCTGACCAAATTGCCGCAGCCCTACAGGAAAAAATCGAAGCCACCGCTACCGGCACCCTCCAGGTGGAGTTTGAAGAAGACGGTGATTCTATCCTCAAGCTGCGAGAATCTGGACAGCCCTGGAAAAATACCGACGTTGCAGCACCTTCTCCGCACACCCAGCCAAAGAATAGGCCAAAATCTGTTAATCCCAATTTCTTTCATAACCCCTACAATTTTGTGCCAGCGCTGCCACGGGATGGCGTGGGGGGAGAGTTGGGCGATCGCAAACCCGTAGGCCACGGTCGCTATCTGCCCGACCATTGGATGGGCCGCATTGCTGTCAAACTCACCACCGTCACCCCGCTGCTAATTCCCGATGCTGCCAAGATGACGGAAGACAACGACCACAAGACGTTCCCGGTTCGCATCGGGGCCGATGGCAAGCCTTACCTGCCGCCTACCTCGATTAAGGGGATGCTGCGATCGGCCTACGAAGCGGTGACCAATTCAAGGCTTTCGGTATTTGAAAGCCATGATGCGCGGTTAGCCTATCGGTTACCAGCACAGGACGGAGCCAATGTAAAACCGGCCCGCGTCGAGAAGCGGGGTGAACACTTATACCTGAGGATTCTCACGGTAGCCAAACTTCCTCGATACGACAAGAATGGACGGCCCCCAGATAAAGGTGAGCAACGCTCAGCCTTGAAGTATCGTGGCAGTAGAGAAT
>RECH01000005.1 GCA_007694125.1 Leptolyngbya sp. DLM2.Bin15 | reverse complement strand
CCGCAGTTGGTATTGAAGCGATCGCCACTCCAGTTGTCAGTTCCACCACCGTTGCAACCCGCCATCGCGATAGCTCGCTTCCCAATCCCCGCAATTTTGATGAAGCGATGCAGACCGTTGAAGAGCGCACAAGTGAGTTGAGCAGTCCCTATAGTGCCGGGATAGCACCCGCCACCACCCGCCATCGGGATAGCGACCAACCCAACCCACGCAGTTTTGAAGAAGCGATGGAATCTGTTCATCAGCAAGATGATTCTGCATCTGGCGTCTTTCGGAGCGATAACCTATCTCCCTCCACTCGCCATCGGGATAGCGACCAACCCAATCCAGTTTTCGGAGACGATTTGGGATAGATGACCCGCCATCGGGATCGTTTATTACCCAATCTCCGCAGCCTTGAAAAAGCGCTGCAATCAAATCGTCACAACGATGATAACCTGCCCAATCCTCGGTTTGTTTTAGCATAACATTCCTGGATCGGGCACAGTTAGGATATAAACGACGCACTCGAATACGTTAAAACTCCTAGTCCCTCGACTGGGAGTTTTTTTGGCATAAAGAATCTACTCTTACTCCCCTTCGCCCCTCGTGGGAGAAGGGGTTGGGGGATGAGGGGAAACGATGGGTCAGCTCATCCGATATCAACCAGACTGATACAGCCATAGCCTATATGAAAGCCAGTTGAATGGTCATAGTTGGGACATCCTGCATTCGATCCCCCGCTTCGCCGCCCCCTTGACAAGGGGGCTACAGACATCTGGGTACTGCCATAGGCTTAAATGAATAGCGCGCATCTCACCGGATTTGATATTCTCAAGCGATCGCCCCCTAAAAACGTCGTGACCATTCCTGGGGCCAGCGTTCAATGACCACCTTCGTTTGGGTAAAGAACTCAACCGCGTGTTGCCCTTGCCCATGGAGATCGCCAAAAAAGCTATCCTTCCAACCGCTAAACGGGAAAAAGGCCATGGGTGCCGCCACGCCAATATTAATGCCAATATTACCCGCCTCCGCCTCATAGCGAAACTGCCGCGCCGCCGCGCCGCTGCTGGTAAATAAGCAAGCCATATTGCCATACTGCCCGCGATTAATCAGAGCGATCGCTTCCTCAATAGTGTCCAGATGGATCAAACCTAGAACCGGGCCAAAAATTTCCGTGCGGGCCAGGTCACCAGCCGGATCTAAGTCTTGCAAAATTGTCGGACGGATAAAGTGCCCCTGTTCATAGCCAGGAATCTGAGGACGGCGACCATCAATCAAGATCTTCGCGCCTTCGTCGGCCCCTTGCTGAATCAAAGCCTCAATGCGCATCTTACTTTGGGCCGAGATCACCGTCCCCATCTGCACACCCTCATCCAGACCATAGCCCACCTTACGGCTCTCAGCCACCGAAGCGATCGCCTCCGTAAAATGATCCTTAGCTGGCCCCACCGTAATCGCGATCGATGCCGCCAAACAGCGCTGTCCGGCACAGCCAAAGGCACTATCCGCCATAATGCGAGTGGTCATGTCCATATCCGCATCCGGTAACACAATCACCGGATTTTTGGCACCGCCCTGGCACTGGGCCCGCTTCCCCGCCGCCGCCGCCCGACTGTAGACATACCGCGCCACAGGGCTAGAACCGACAAAGCTAATTGCCCGCACCAACGGATGATCCAGCAGCGCATCCACCGCATCTTTCGCACCATGCACAAGATTCACCACCCCCGGCGGTAGATCAAGCTGATGGATTAATCCCATAATCCGCTGCATGGTCAGCGGCACCTTTTCCGATGGCTTGATCACACAGGTGTTGCCACAGGCGATCGCGTAGGGTAAGAACCAAAAGGGAATCATGCCAGGAAAGTTAAACGGCGCAATAATGGCCGTGACGCCCAAGGGTTGGCGGATCATGGTTTCATCAATCCCCCGAGCAATGTCCTCGGAATTATAGCCCTGCATCAGCATAGGAATGCCGCAGGCCACCTCCACATTTTCGATCGCCCGCTGCAGCTCGCCCCGCGACTCCGCCAAAGTCTTGCCGCACTCTTGGGTGATAATGTGAGCGATCGCTTCCCGGTCTTGCTCCAGCAACTGCCGTAGATGGAAAAGATAGCGCACCCGATCCGTAGGCGGAATGCGCCGCCAGCCGGGAAAGGCAGCCTGCCCTGCCTGCACAGCAGCATCCACCTCTGCCGCCGTTGACAAAGGCACCTGCCCAAGAGGATCGAGGGTAGCAGGGTTGATCACCGGCAAACAATCGGCAGCGGATGCGCACCATGTCCCGTTGATATAGTTGAGCAAAGGCGTTGCGGCAGTCATAGATGGTAGGTCAATCCATAACAAGTCTACCCCTAGCATCGGGGATCAGGTGCATCCTAGAGGTAGCCAGCAACACAGACATCCTGCCAACAACCCCACCCGCGTTCCCTTCGGCTCCGCTCAGGGAACGCTACCTCAGCGATCGCCAACGCCATCCCGAAGACTACGCTGGCTGAGCGAAGCCGTTCGTGAAACGTCTCCCGAAGGGAGAAAGCCACAACCCCGCAAGGAACTACGCTGGCTGAGCGAAGCCGAAGCCACAACCCACCCGTGTTCCCTTCGACTTCGCTCAGGGAACACCAGTCAGCGATCGCCAACGCCATCCCGAAGACTACGCTGGCTGAGCGAAGCCGTTCGT
>RECH01000105.1 GCA_007694125.1 Leptolyngbya sp. DLM2.Bin15 | reverse complement strand
ATGATGGAAACGCGACAACAACTGCAATCCTTTGTACGTCAGACCAACCTGGTTCGATTGGTGATTTTGACCCAGATCAATTAGCGACTAAAGATGCTTCTGTAACTGTTGCAGAGAGCAAAGACTGTACTGGTGATGATTAAAGGCTATACAGCCAAATCTTAGATTCCATTCTAGTGGGGCAAACCTGCGAAGATAAGAAGTGCTAGATTGAGAGGCAGGGTAAGCTATTAGTTTACCCTGCTTCATTAGTTCTGAAGTCTGTTGGGGTACACAAGTTGAATAAGAATTTTGCTTTGGGTGTAATAGGTATCGCATTATTTACTTCATGTATTGCCTTGCTTCAAAAGCCCAAGTTAACTGAATTATCCTCTCCCGGCAGTACTTCACTTGATAAGTCAACGTTGGAACTTAGGGATGAGCAGCAACGGATGCAGTTTTCCATCCTAGAATCAACCCCGGATTTTGGCTTTGGCAATTTAGTGGCAGGCTGGACTTTCTTGAATTTTCTCCAGTATTTTGGCGACACTAACGCCAGATCATATGTTGGTTATCAGTTAAGTCCTGATTTTTTCAATACTATTGTTGAGAAAGATCCGCTATTTATAGAATCGTACCTTTACTTAACCACAAGTGTTTCGATTCACGCTGGGCAACCCGAAGAAGCCATCAGGCAGATGAGTACTGGGTTAGAGGCCATGTCTCCAACTTTGCCAGCCACCTCCTATCTTGTCTGGCGATATAAAGGAATTGATGAACTTTTATTTCTCGGAGATGGCGCAGCAGCTCAGCAATCTTTTCTAAATGCAGCACTTTGGGCTGAAGAATCTCCAGATCCTAATGCAAGGTCAATTGCCGAAGCTTCTCGGACGACAGCAAAATTTTTGGAAAATAACTCGGCAAGCACTTCTGCCCAGATTAGCTCTTGGGCACAGGTTCTTGTGCGAGCAGTTGATGAGTATACAATTCGGCTGGCCACAGAGAGAATTGAAGCTCTCGGGGGAGAAATTGTTGTTTCTTCTGCTGGGCGAGTATCAATACGTCACAAAGCAGATTAAACCTCTGGACTTACGGATTTAAGCTCAACACAGGTGCTAAGTAAGTTGACATAAGACAGTCCCCAAGCTCGCACTAGACTCGTGAGATAAACTAGGCTAGGTTCTAGCCAGTATCAGGATGACCTATGGATAATAGCGCTACCGGCAACACTCAAACCGATTTTCTGGAGAAAATGCGGCGGCAGTTTGACTTTGGTCCCTATCCCCGCATCCCAATTGAGAAAACGCCTCGGGATAACCCAAATGAGCTGTTCATCCATAATTTGGTGACGCCCTACTATTTGCGCTATCAGCGGGTGGAAACCCATGAGGGCAAGTTGATTCTGGATGCGGGCTGCGGCACAGGATATAAGGCGTTGATTCTGGCTGAAGCCAATCCTGGGGCCAAGGTGGTAGGGATTGATATTTCGCCGAAGTCGATTGAGTTAGCCCAGCAACGACTAGATTTTCATGGCTTTAGCGATCGGGTGGAATTTCATGTGGTGGCGATCGAAGATTTGCCCCAGCTGGAGTTGCAGTTTGACTACATTAACTGTGACGAAGTGCTGTACTTCTTTGACGACATCGCCCAAGGGCTGGCAGCGCTGAGGTCCGTGTTAAAGCCTGAGGGCATCATTCGTGCCAATCTCCACAACGCCTTGCAGCGGGCCGTTTTTTTTCGTGCCCAGGAGCTATTTGGCCTGATGGGACTGATGGAAGAGGGGGCAGAAGAGCTGGCTATCCCTGTGGTAATCGAGACGATGAAAGCGTTAAAGAAGGGGGTGGACTTAAAGCAGCGCTCTTGGAAGTCAATCTATGAACAGGAAGGGCAAGATCCTCGGGAAGCGCTGTTGGCGAATCACCTGTTGCAGGGGGATAAAGGCTATCGCATTGCCGATGTGTTTGATGGCCTGGAACGGGCGGGGTTGAATTTCCTTAGCATGACCAATTGGCGACATTGGGTCGTGGAGGATTTGTTTGAGGAGCCGGATAATTTGCCCAGCTATTTAGCCATGGGCCTAGCGGCAAGCTCTCCCCAGGATCAGTTGACCATTTATGAATTGTTGAACCCGAAGCATCGGTTGCTGGATTTTTGGGGTGCACAGCCCCTAGCACTTGAACCGCGCCCATCGATTACGGAGTGGTCTTTGGCCGATTGGCAAACAGCTCGGGTGTGGCTACATCCGCAACTGCGCACGGAGAAACTGCGATCGGTGGCGGTTAGAGCGATCGAGGAGCGGCGACCGTTGGTGATCAGTGAGTATCTCAGCTTACCGACCCTAAGCCCAGTGCCAGTGGATAACAGTGCTGTGGCGTTGCTGTTGGCGCTTTGGGATGAACCGTTGGCGTTTACGGAATTGGTGGAGCGTTGGCGAACGCTGCGCCCGGTAAATTGGGTGACGATGGAGCCGATTTCCCCGGAGGCAGCAGGCCAAGCAGTGGCTGAGATTTTGACAAATTTAGAGGTGTTTTTATACGTTTTGGTGGAAAAGGGGGAATAGGGCGTAGGGCAGTGCCCACCACCCCCAAGCCACGCTGTCACTAGAGATCCCAGGGTTCTACCTCGGTTTGCACCGCAATTCATCGTCCACGCCCCCAGTTAGTAGGTTGGGTTGAGCTAGCGAA
>RECH01000006.1 GCA_007694125.1 Leptolyngbya sp. DLM2.Bin15 | reverse complement strand
GTGATTGGCAAGGGGCGACGCTACAGCCCACCTATGAGGAATGGGTAGACTTGCTGAATCAAGAGGCTCAGTCCATGGCCCGGGGGCAAGGCAGCAATCGCCTGACGGTGATGGTGGGCGATTCGCTCAGTCTTTGGTACCCCACAGAGCAATTATCAAGCGATCGCTTTTGGCTGAACCAAGGTATTTCTGGGGATACGTCGGCGGGCGTTTTGCGGCGGCTGTCGGCGTTCGACCAAGCTCGTCCCGATCGCGTCCATGTGATGGTGGGCATTAACGATCTACGGCGGGGAGCGTCGGATGAGGAACTGCTGGGCAATATTCATCAGATCATGCAACGCTTGCGGCAGCAGCATCCCGATGCGGAGGTGGTCGTCCATTCCATTTTGCCAACGCGGTTGCCTGCCTTGCCAAGCGATCGCATTCAGGGCTTGAATCAACAGATTGCCCGCTTAGCTCAGGCAGAACAGGTAAGCTATCTGGATCTCCAGGTCTATTTTACAGATGCGGCGGGAGTACTCCATCGTGACTTAACCACGGATGGCATTCATCTGAGTCAGCGGGGATATGCAGTGTGGCGCTTGGCGCTGCAGCAGTTTAATTTGGCCTAGGGTCGCCAATAGTAGGGGCGTACGTGAGGGCAAGGAGGCGATCGCTTGGCTAGGAATGCTAAACTATTATACAAAGTATAATTCAGTTCGGCGGTATGGATATTCAACTAAAAAAGTGGGGGAATAGCCTGGGCTTACGCATTCCCCATCGCTTGGCGGAGAGCTTTGGATGGGATGAAAACTCGACGGTGGAGATGTTGGAGGTCGATGGAGCGTTGGTGATCCGCAAGAAGGCGATCGCCACCTCTTTGGATGAGCTATTGGCCAGTATTCCTGAGGATTTTCGTTACCCCATAGATGTGAACGACTTTGTGAACAGTGGGCCACAGGGGCAGGAATTGCTCTAGAACCGGAGATCAGGATGCAGCTGCGCCGAGGTGAGGTGATTCGCGTCAATTTGAATCCCACCCAGGGGAGAGAGCAAATGGGAGATGCTCGCCCCTGCTTAGTGTTGAGCCAGATGTCCTTTAACGTAGCTAGGGGCGGCCTCGTGATTGTGTCACCCATTACCAGCACGGTGAGACCTGAAATTAAGACGCTCATTCCCATTCCTGAAGGGTTTCGGGTGAGTGGATCGGTGATTGCCGAGCAGATCCGCACAATCGATTTGAGCCAGCGCTGGTGGCGCAGTATGGATGAGTGTTTGCCCTCGGCAGTGGTTGATCAGGTTGTGGCAACGCTGAATCTCATCATTGGCAGCTAGGCGGATGGTGGCAGTGCCCACTCTACTGTTCCAGCGGCGCTCCAGTGCTCAGACCTCAAGGGTCGCAGGAGCGATCGAGACAGGTGTCAACACCGGAGCGTGGGCACCATAAGATTCCAAGCGGCGGCTTCTAAACCTTGCTAGCCTGCGGCTGGCTCATCCGTACCTAAATCTTTGCCTAGGGTGCCACTAGCCGCAGTCAACATTTTCAGCACCAGTAGGGCAAACCGCCGGCCAGACTGCTCATTATCCAGCACTTCTAGGGAGAGCTTTTCATGGTCGGTCATGGCGTCGAGCACCGTATCAACCACCCGTTTCGGAAACAGGCCATGCATGACCTGGTCTGGGGTGTGGTTCTTGACCTGGGCCATGACGTCATCCTGGCGGCTGATGCGCTGGGCAATGGTGTTGAGAAACTGCACCTGATCATCGTCGCTGACCTCCGCGCCAAACAGTTCGTTCAAGGCCTGAATGATTTCCGAGAGGCGCTGTTTCTCAGGGTCGTGGGCTTTGCCGGTGCCGATCGCACTCCCTGGCTTCAGGGCATAGGTTCCTTGCTCTTCGGCAAGCCGCAGTTGCTGCTTAGCTCCCTTAGTGAGCCGATAGTGGGTCAGTGCCAGTTCTGCGATATCGATGTCTTCTTGGTCGAGGCGATCGCGCCTGAGCAATGGGTATAGGTGCTTGGCATAGACGCAGAGTTGCTCTAGCTCTGGGTCTTCGTAATCGATAATTTGCGACAGAAACTCATAGAGCCGCACAAAGCTTTGGAGGTTCTTTTTAAATAGATCGAGCTGGTCAATCTGTTCCCCAGCGGTTTTGAGTCCGTGCTCGGCTTGTTTGCGGGCCGCATCGTTGTTGTGGAGCGTGGCGGCGCGTTTTTGCTCTAGGGCTTGCCGTTGGGCGGCTTCTGCTTGTTGGTAGCGATGTTTAAACCGCTCGACGGCGGGCTGGCAATGATAGGTGAGTTTGGCATGGGCGGCTTTGGGGTTAAAGAAGGCCAGGGCAAAGGCTTCTACTTCCTGCCAGTGGTAAATGCCTTCGGCGTCGAGGTTGCCTTGCAGGTCGTAGATGATCTGCGGGTCGGAGACATCGGCCAGTTCGGCTTTGGTGTAGTAGGGCAAAAAGGCTTCAAGGATGTCTTGAGGCTCGTTGAAAAAGTCGAGGATGAAGGTGGCTTTGCCAGGAAAGGTGCGGTTGAGGCGCGATAGGGTTTGCACACAGTCCACGCCGTGTAGTTTTTTGTCTACATACATGGCGCAAAGTTTGGGTTGATCGAAGCCGGTCTGGTATTTGTTGGCGGCGATCATGATGTTGAAATCGGCGGTGTCGAAGGCTTTGGCCAGGTCGCGCCCGTT
>RECH01000125.1 GCA_007694125.1 Leptolyngbya sp. DLM2.Bin15 | reverse complement strand
TGTGGCCTTCAGCATGTCCTGCAGTTCCGCCACCGTCAGCACCCCCGATCGCACCTGCCGTTCTAGATCGGTGAGTGCCAGCAGGGTCTTCACCGCCGCATCTCGCTGCTGCGGCAGGGCCCGTGCATCCAGGGTGCGATCCAAAAAGCGGCTCAGCAACCCTTCCACGCCGCCAAATTTTTGAAACGCCATGCGGTTGAAGGCGCGGACATCATCCCCCTGCTGCCGTTCAATCATCCAGGCCAAAATCTGCAAATCCACCGGCGAAATGGTGCCGCTCTCCCGATGGGCCAGTTCCCGCTCCGCCAGTTCTTGCACAAAGCGCGCATCAAAATCCAATCGTTCTGTTTCGGCAATCACCCCGAGAATTCTGCTGGCTTCCTCCGGCGTAAAGCGTTCTAGCTTGAATAGGTCTTGGGGCCCCAAACTATAGCCCAGCGCCTCTTGCAGTTCATAAAGTTCATGGAGCAAATCTGCCCGAATTGATACCAAGACCTTCACCGTATCCAACGCCGAGGTTTTGTACCAAGCCGTCATCGCCTGCACAAATGGAGCGCGATCGTCCTTGCGGGGATTGTGGACAAACACCTGCTCAAATTGGTCGAAGAGCAGCACAATGGGCTGGTCTGCCGCCTGGCGCGCCTGGGTGAGCACATGGATAAAGGCGGCACCGTGCGACGGCTCAACGGCTGTACCCGTTAACCACTCCACCGGCACCTCAAGCTGATCGGCCACCGCCTGCCGAATCGTCTCCAGCGGCTCTTGGTCAGAAAACCGTACGTAGACGGCCCCATGGCTGCTATCGGGCAAGCTCAGCTTAGGCCACAACCCTGCTTGCAAAAACGATGTTTTGCCACAGCCCGACTCCCCCATCAAAATGCCAAATTTATAGCTCTGACTGGTGACCGTTTCACAACATTCCCGCAAACTGCTGGTGCGCTGCAGTTGGGTAAAAATTTCCGCATCATCCCGGCTAAAGGGGCGCAGTCCTTTGATGGCCTTACGCTCTGGACTATCGTCCTCCGGCTCCTGCCCCGGCCGCGGCATCGTCACCACCGCCACCACCAACGCGCTGATGAAGATCAGCACCACCCCCGTCCAGAAACTTGCCCACACCGCCCCCTGGGCAGCCTCGGCCAGGAAGCGTTCATTGATCTGATCGCGAAAAAAGCCACCCAGGGCTGCTAGCGCCACGCCCGTCAACACCAACAGCATAAACCAATTGCGACGGCGGATCAGTTCAGCAACCCATTGAATAAATCGCGCGATCGCTTCCGTCGTAGTTTGCAGGAATTCGGGCGTGGGTGTACCAAGAAACATGGGCAACAAGGTAGAGGCTGCTTTCTATTAAACTCCACATTTCTAGAAGAGCCCACACGCTCCTAGTACTTTGATGCGGCAGTAACCCGCCTAGTTGCTAAGGTGGGAACCCTTGTGTGTCCTGGAATTCCTTTTCGTTCTTCTATCTTCATTCTTCTATCTTGCGGTACTAGCCTTCGTGCCATGTCGCGCACAATCTCAAGGCAGCGATCGCACGGTATTTCCCTTATGTCATAAAATCTGGAGGAAGATTAGTCTTGTAGTTCTCAAAGGCGATTTCCCGGGTCTCTTTTGAAGCATTCGGATTCTGTCTCACTTCGTAAAGTACTCCCGTACAAGTATGATGCGCTAATTGAGCCAAGACATCGCTAGGTGTCTTGCGATTTTTAGCAATTTGGAGATGAACCGTATCATACTTGTAACTACGACTTGCCAACCAAACCAATACCTCAACCGGAGTGTTGGGATGCTTAGCAACATCGTCAAGAATGCCTGTGTCTTCATCGTAGGACAATTGGATCAATAGCTCCGCTGACGTTTGCGGATTACTTGCCACGCCAGAACGCAAGAAATAATCTGGGCTAGTTGCTAATTCCTCTAACAAATCCATGGGCAACTTCGGATACTGAGCCGCAGCTTGACGAACCAATTTATCTGAATTGTCAAGCAATTGAAGTACTACTTCTAGAGGTATATTGGGATGTTCAGCAACGTACCTACGAACCCGTTCATCTGTATCTTTTGCCAAATTTACGAGCACTTCTATGGGCGTACTCATATGACAGGCAACCCTCGAACGAATAGCCCAATCATGATCTGTAGCTAAGCAGATGAGGGCTTCTGCAGGGGCATGAGGATGACCAGCAACCCCCAAACGGACATTGCGTGAGGGGTCGGTCGCTAGATGATGCAATAGGTCAGAAGAGGTTGATGGATTGCTAGCAAGTGACGATCGGATATTGGCATTGTCGTCACGTGCCAGAAGGGTGATAGTATCTGGAAGCAAAGAAGGATTACGAGCGATCGCTTGCCGCAACTGTTGATTAGGATGTCGTGCCAGCCAGTTTTGCCACGCGGGTTGCAGGTTTTGGTCTATGAATACATTGCCTGGGCAGTGCCGGCAGATATTGGTAAACCATTCATGATTTTCTTGCAGCGTTGATAAAGCCACATTGGGATCATTGAAATCACGGGAGAGATTTTCCATTTGCTAGTTCTACGGTTGGGATCTAAGAAGGCGATCGCTTAGTCTCCTTTAATTTCTACTAGAGTTTCCCCAGCCGCTAAAAGTTCTAACGCTCTGGGCAGAGTTTTGCTCATGATCTCACGTAACCGAGCATTAGAGGTATTGCCACAAGTTAGCCAAATAATTTGTGGGGGCGAACCAAGTCGCTCAACCAGATCTACAAAATCACTATCTTTAGTCATCACGATGGCTTCATGGTTTTTCGCGGCCTCAAAGATTTCGAGATCCTCAGCATCTCTTAATCCAAGATCACGCAGGGCTACAGCTTCAATGTCAAGTGTACTACTAATCCAGGTTGCAATTGCAGGAGACAAATGTGCATCCACCCAAACTATCATGCGATTAAAACGGGATGATTCAGTTTCCGAGAAGCATATAGAAGCGAGGCTTTCAGGTCATCTGCTTCAAGATCAGGCATTTCTTCTAAGATTTCTTCTGCACTGAGACCGGATGCAAATAGGTCTAGTACATCTGACACTCGAATCCTCATCCCTCTAATGCAAGGGCGACCACCACATTGATGAGGGTTAACAGTTATTCTTTCAAGTGTGATTGTCATACTATACAATTCTGTACACTTTCCCTATGGTACCAATAAATTCTCCGGTTTTAAAGAAGAAGGAAACTACAGTGATCTGTCCAGAGTTCAAAGCTACCTGAGTATTATGACAAGGCAAGCAGCGATAAATTCTTATCTTTATAAAATAACTCGAACATGAAGTGAACTTGGGAAAAGATCACTCAAACGGTTCGGCAACTTGGGCGACAAGTTTTCATCAAAAAGTAATTTCATGCGGAGAATGGAGCGATCATAACTCGACGCTCACGGTCGGCAGCATAAGCAATGCAGGCCTTTAAGTCTTCTCGCGTCAAATCCGGGAAATCGTCAAGAATTTCCGCTTCGGTCATCTCAGAAGCCAGGTACTCAAGCACTTCATAAACCGTAATTCTTAAGCCACGTACACAAGGCTTTCCACCGCGTTTACCGGGTTCAATTGTGATAAAGTCTCGGTAGTTCATAGTTTAAATATGTTATTAGGATCGTTGTTTAATAAGGTTGAACACCCTTGAGAGTCGATCGTGGAAAGGTCTTTCTGGGCTTCAAGTGAAACCTCTTGCTATTCCATCATGTGTATTAGATTTCAGGAATTTCCATCACTGTTCCACAATGATTTGAGTATGCTTTTGTCAGCCACAATCAGTACCGACAGATAATTTTTAGGCTACTGTCCCAACTAACAGCTTGGGCCAACTATATGTTTGTGCTGATGCTTCTCCCCTCAGCGCCATAACACCTCTCATTGGGAGAATTAACCAGAGTATAACTGAATATCACTCCCCCTAGGGTGACCTAGGCTGAAAATTATACTGAAGGGCGATCGCTCCTCAGGTATCTCAAAAAACCATGAATTAGCTCGGGCATCTGTATCATAGGCATGGCGATCGCCCCGTTGAGTTGTGAAAAGGAGTAAAGTCCATGCCGGTTTCGTCTGTCCCGCCTTGGTGGATTGGCATTGCCATTTCCTACTACGCCTTCATCGCCATTGGGATTACCGAAGCCGGACTAGGGGTATTGCTGCCATCCATTTTGGTAGACTATGACCTCACCCCAGCAACCGTGACCCTGCTGTTTGTCAGCCAAATCAGTGGCTACATCCTCGCCGCGTTGATGAGCAGCATTATCAGTCATCGCTTGGGGCTGGGGGCCATGCTGCTAATAGCCTCGGGCGCATTAACCCTGGCCTTGATGGCCTATGGACTATCGCCCCTGTGGAGCATCATGGTAGTGATGGGGGCGCTGCTGGGGTTGGGAATTGGGTTGATTGATGCCGGGGTCAATACGGCCATTGTGCAGGACGATCGCAGTGCGCCGTTGATTGGCACCCTCCATGGCTTTTATGGCGTGGGTGCGCTGCTGGGGCCCGCGATCGCCACCACCTTGATGGCCGCCGGGTACGACTGGCGACAGGTATATCTAGTCTTGGCCAGTTTGGTAGGACTGCTGGGCGTGGCGGTAGGGGCAGCGCTGCTCTGTCGATATCCACCCTTACTCCATCGCAATCCTGCCGGATCCACAACCGCATGGAGAACCCTCAAGCGATCGCTCAAGGTACCGGTGGTGCTGCTTTCGGGGCTATTTTTGCTGATTTATATTGGCATCGAAGCAGGGCTGGGCAACTGGGCCTATACAGTACAGGTGCTGGCCCGATCGACCCCCGAACTAGTGGCAGGATATAGCATCAGTGCCTACTGGCTGGGCCTAACCCTGGGGCGATTTCTGTTGGGATATTTTCTGACCTGGTTAGGGGCAGTGCGTACCCTTAGCGTTTCATTACTCACGCTACTGCTAGGGCTAATGGCATGGTGGCAACTGCCAGAGCAGTGGCTTAGCCTACCGCTGATTGGGTTTGCCCTAGCGCCTATCTTTCCTGCCACAATCTGGCTGATTCCCAAACGCCTACCCGCTGCCCTAGTGCCCGCTGCCATTGGATTTACCACCAGTGCGGCCAGCTTTGGGGCGGCGCTGATTCCTACGGGCATCGGCTGGATTGCAGATTGGGCAGGGCTGGCGGTTATTCCAGCGCTGCTGCTACCCCTAGCGATCGCCATGGTAGGTCTGCATCACTGGCTAGTGCGGCTGTCTCGGGGACGGTTGGCTCGGCTGACCTCTCGTGCTGGGGGGCAATGACACTACTATCATATTCTGATCTTAACGCTGCTCGGTAATCTTAGCTAAGCGTTATTAGTTTTTATCTAAAGCGATCGCCAAGGTTGCCAAAACACCTTCTCAAGTGCTTCTTCAGCCATCCAATGGGCCAAACGGCATGGCGTCCACAAGGTCAAAAATATCAATGCGATCGCTAGTTCTACCGTTAGGATCTAAGAAAGCGATCGCTTTTTCGTTCAATCTCTACAGGCTGGCCTGTCTATTTTAGCCAGATGCTGCATAGCTGAGCATGATGGAATAGCGCATTAACACCTCAAATCAGCTCGGCAAGTGACCTCTAGCTCAGCACCAGTAGCCATCAGGTGTCTGCTGCAGTGGAGGGACTGAAGGGCGATCGCCCCCTTGGTCAAAAAATACATAAGTTGACATGGGGTATCTTATCATAGGCATAAAACAACGACTATTAGCATTTCTTAGGAACTTGTCATACTTGACACATACTTAACTCAACCAGTATGAAGATACGTTTCATGTTCCGGGAAAACGAAAACCTACGTAGTCCTCCGGAGTGTTTAATGCTCGAAACTTGCTAGAACAAGAGAAGGTAATGTACCAGGAATTAGTTAGGGGCAAAGATTATGGCATTAGATCCTCATCAATTCATGAGCAAGATGTCGAGCCGGATTGGATTTAGCTCTGAAGATAGAGATTTGTTAAAAAATAATGCGGACTGGGGCTTAAAAGTTGCACCGGACATGGCAGATTGCTTCTATGCCTATTTGGGCCGTGATGAAGAGATGAACACGATTCTTAATGCAACGGAGGGGAGAATCCATCGTCTTCGAGAAACCTTTGTGGAATGGTTCCATGAAATGTTTACGGGCATGGATGATTGGGGCGACGCCTATGCCGATCGCCGTTGGCGCATTGGGCTCATTCACGTTCGCATTGGCATCGGGCCGCAGCATGTGGTACCAGCTATGGCGACTGTGGTGCATGAGGTTGGTCAACAACTGAAGGCTGAAGGTAAGTCTGAGGAACTGAAGGAAGCCCTAGGTAAAATCTGCATGATTGACCTGACATTTATTGAGCAAGCCTATATTGAAGTCTCTGCCGCCGCTGTTTTGAAGGAAACGGGCTGGACAGAAGGGTTGTTTAAGCGACTCATTGCCACGGGCGCAAATTCCATGTAGGTCACCGTAGATCACAGGTTCCAGAATCCTATCCTAAGCTACTGGGAGCGATCGCCCTTGACCTGCCTTGGGGTAGCCCATCTAGAGATGCTGTGCTCTTGTCTCAGGCAAACCTGTCAATGTCCTCAGGAAGAACTCATCTACCGGCCGAGCAGTCGTTTACACTCAAAAACGTGGTGCCCACCACAACGTTAATGCCTGGTTGACTGACAAAACTTGAAGACCCTCACCCCAAACCCCTCTCCCAGGTCGGTAGGGGCTTTGACAACACCTGAACTTGTCTTGCTCCCCTTGTGGGAGAAGGGGTTGGCGGATGAGGGGATCAGATTTGTCAAGCAATCAACGTCAATGCTGCTGTATCAAACCAGGGAATGCCCTGGTCACGCTGGAAGATCATGCCTGAGATGTTGATGGATAACCCTGTAGACTGCCACGACTGGCTCGTGGTCAACGATGGAACCTGCCAGCCTTGTGAGGTGCCTGCCATCCCCGACTCCCCCGTTGAACCCTATCGGCTCTACCGATTTCTCACCGACCTAGAAGATATCCTCCACGCGACCCCAGACGACACCCAGCGGTTGGTGCAGATCTATCCCCTCGTGCGGCGATTGCTCACCAGTTCCTATTGGCTGCAGCTAGAGTTTGTCAATCCTCCTGCTAAGCCGGGTTGGTCCGTGCGATCGCTCTATAAGGAACATGACTTTCTGCTGACGCTACAAATGGTGGCTTGGCTGCCGGGGAATGTGTCGCCCATCCACAACCATGGCGCTTGGGGCGTGGTGGCGTTGATTGGTGGACAGGAGAAAAATCAATTTTGGCAGCGATCGCCCACCCCCCAGCATCCCGATCGCATTCGGTTGATCGGCGAGAAAATCTTTCATCCAGGCGATATTGTCGGCTTTTTGCCCGATGCGATTCATAACGTCGAACCCCTGGGTGATCAGCCCGCCGTCACCTTTAACCTCTACGGAGTGACGGATTTTTCTAAGCGGTTTGAGTTTGATCCAATCCATCATCAAGCCCGCAAATTTTGACCTATTCATCCTGGTCATCTCAAATCTGGTTAAACACACGATTCATTTAAGACTGTGGCAGTACCCAGATGTCTGTAGCCCCCTTGATAAGGGGGCGGCGAAGCGGGGGATCGAATGCAGGATGTCCCAGCTATGATCATTCAACCGGACTGGATACCAGACGGTTATCGAACATGGTTAAACCCTCTTCACCGGCGCGTTAGATAGCAGTGACAGTCTGGCTTTTCAATCACCGTTTCCACCAGCGCATTTAAGGTCACCGCCGCCAACAGCCCACCGCCCAAACTACCCTGCAGGGTGATGTGGGGAATCGGTAGTGTCATCAACCGTCGCTTGGCGGCTGGGGCATGGCTAAAGCCAATGGGCATCCCGATCACCAAGGATGGCCGGATCTGTTGCTGGGCAATGAACTGGCCGATGGTGAGCAGCACCGACGGGGCATAGCCGACCACCACTATGCAGCCCTCAGGACAGTCCTGCAGCCGTTGCTTCCAGGCTGGATCGTTCCAAAAGGCCTGCTCGGCGGCATCCACCCCGGTCACGTGGGGATCTTGAATCAGAACCTCCACGGCGCAGCCCAGGTGAGCCAAGCGGGTGTGATCTAAGGCGGCAGCGATCGCCGGTAGATCTGTCACAATGGAGCAGCCATCTTTCAGAGCCTGACGAGCGGCAGCGATCGCATCTGGACTCCAGCGCACAAAATTGATCAGGCTCACATCCCCACAGGCCAAGACCAATTGCCGCAGCAGGTGAGCGCTAATCTCAGAATAGTGAGACAAGTCGGGCAGTAAGCCCTGCAGCGATTCTTGAAATGCCTCTGGGTGGGTCTCGGTTTCCGCATCAAGACGATTCCAAAGCTGATCAAGCTGCCCCAGACCATCCTGAGCATCGACGTCCAAATGTTTCAACTGGGCCAGAACCTCAGCCTGAACCTGCTGTCCAGGGCGATCGCGTCCTAGTAACCCCTCCAATGCAGTGGCTGTATGGCGCAGACGGGTCAACTGCTGCATCACGGAGCGGTATTGCTGCTGCAACTGAGCCATCAGAGCTGGATTATCCGTGGTATCAGACTGGCTTTCTAACAACTGGCGAATGTGGGATAGCTGAAATCCCTGTTGCTTCAGGGCCACAATCCGCTGCAGTTGCTGCACATCCTGCTGGGTGTATAGCCGATAGTTGCCCTGGGAGCGCTGGGCGGGCGGCAGCAGGCCCAGGGTGTGATAATGCCGCACCATGCGCGGGGTCACGTCGCCCTGAACGGCCTCCGTCAGTTCTTTGATGGTGAAATGTTGCGTGGTCATAGCTCTAGTCTACCCAAGCTAGTATCGCGAGCTGAAAAACGAAGATTGAAGAACGAAGACTGAAAAACGAAGACTGAAGAACGAAAAGAACTTCCAAGACATACCAAGGCTTCCGCCTTCGTAAAGAGGCGGGTTACTTCTGCCTCAGAGTACTAGTCTATCTAAACATTCTAAACATTGACATTAACACTAATGTCAATGTGTAAGGTAACAAGGTATTCATCATCTAACTACCTATTCGCCTATGACCTCCGCCACACCGCCCCTGTCCAACCTGTTGAAAGACCATCCCGATGCGATCGCTGCCCTAGTCTGCGCGATTTTGGTGCTCTTGGGATGGCAAACCCTGACCCTGGGCTGGATTGGGGTCGGACTGTTTATTTTGACGGCGGCCTACGTGATCGGCGGCTTTGACAGTGCCCGCGATGGCATCACCACGCTGCTGGATGAAAAGGAGCTGGATGTCGATCTGTTAATGATTGTGGCGGCTTTGGGGGCGGCAGGACTAGGGCTTTGGCAACAGGACTATTACCTGATGGTGGATGGGGGCGTGCTCATCTTGATTTTTGCCATTAGCGGCGCGCTGGAAGGCTATGCCATGCGGCGCACGGAGCGCAGCATCCAGGGACTCATGAGCCTGACGACCGATACGGCTCGGGTGATCGTCCAAGGGCGGGAAACCCAGGTGGCGATCGCTGCCCTCCAGATTGGCGACCAGGTTTTGGTGAAACCGGGAGAACTGGTACCCACCGACGGGATTGTGGTGGAAGGCAGCAGCACCCTCAACCAAGCCTCCATTACTGGGGAGTCGATACCCACGGAGAAAAGCATCGGTGATGAAGTCTTCGCGGGTACCCTCAACGGCAGTGGAGCCCTACAACTGCGTATCCACCAGCCTCCTGAAAGTAGCTTAATTCAGCGGGTGATCCGTCTAGTTCAGCAAGCCCAACAGGATGCACCACCGTCCCAGCAGTTCATTGAACGGTTTGAACGCGGCTATGCCAAGGTGATTGTGGTAGCGGGGATTTTATTGGGCACCTTACCGCCATTTCTCATGGGCTGGAGCTGGGAAGAAACCATTTATCGCGCCCTAATTTTCCTGGTGGTTGCCTCCCCCTGTGCGCTGATGGCCTCGATTATGCCAGCGCTGCTGTCGGGTATTGCCAACGGTGCCCGCCATGGCATTTTGTTCAAAAATGGAGCGCAGTTGGAAAACATTGGCAATGTCCGGGCGATCGCCTTTGATAAAACCGGCACCCTGACCACCGGAAAGCTGCAGGTCGTTGATAGCCTCGCTGTTGCCCACCAGTCTCAAACCCAGGTGCTACGAGTAGCTGCCGCCTTGGAAAGCTTATCAGAACATCCTATTGGGGAAGCGATCGTCCAAGCAGCCCGTCAGCGTCATATCACTTGGACAACTGCCAGCCAAGGGCAGGCCCAAGCCGGACGTGGCATCGTCGGCGAGGTTGATCACCAACCAGCGCTGGTGGGGAATGCCACCTTTGTGCGATCGCATCTGCCGCATTTGGATCCAACCTTGATCACCCAAAGCCAGGAGTGGGAAACCGAGGGTAACACGGTGGTATGGGTGGCCTACGGTGGGGAGCTGTTGGGCATCATTGCCGTGGCTGATACCGTACGTCCTGCAGCAGCAGCAGCGATCGCCCAGTTAAAACGTATGGGGGTCGAGCATATTGTCATGCTCACTGGCGATAATTCTCGCACTGCCCACCACATTGCCCAAACCATAGGCGTAGACCAGGTGTATGCCGAGCTGTTGCCCGAAGGGAAGGTCAGTGTTATTAAGCAGTTGCAGACCCAGTATCAAACTGTGGCCATGGTGGGAGATGGCATTAATGACGCGCCAGCCTTGGCCCAGGCATCGGTCGGCATCGCCATGGGACTTTCGGGTAGTGATGTGGCGCTGGAAACGGCTGATACGGTACTCATGGCAGACCGCCTAGAACAGTTAGAACGGGCAATTCGTCTGGGGCGACGGGCCCAAAGGGTAGTCAAGCAAAATATTGCCTTCGCCCTTTTCTTTATTATGGTGCTGCTCATCGCCAACTTCACGGGCAACATCACCTTACCCCTAGGCGTGCTGGGGCATGAGGGATCGACGGTGATCGTTACGTTAAGTGGCTTACGCTTACTGAGAGGTTAGGAAGAATTAATGTTCAGGTCTCGCTCCCAGACGTGGGACAAGGTTTAGAATGGCATCGACGCCAAGAGGGCTCATGTCAGGCAATGCGCTCCACATCTTGGAATGCCATAACAATCAATGAATCATCGGCCGCGAGGTGGTGAAACATATCCTGTTTAGGGTTGAGGAGAATGTCGCCATCCCCTCGTTTAATCCCCAATAGGATGAGAGGGTTATGGACATGGGAGGCATTATAATCACTGATCCACTTACTCAACTCTGGAAATGTTTTTCCTTGGAAATGAGTAGGATAGTTACCCGGTGTAATAAAGTAAAATTCATTGGAGTCATCAGAGTAGGTTAGTAGCTGCTGATAGACCTTAGACATATTGCGAAACATAGCCGTTTGGGCAATAATTCCCGAGCTATAGTCCCGAGCAGACACCACCTCATCAGCCCCGGCCTCTTGCAAATGGCGACGGCGATCAAGCTTCACCAATTCAGCAATCACATGAATATCTTTTTGCTGTCCCGGTGTTTGCTCAAGGTGCTTAATCGCTAGGGCAATCAAGGCATTTTTTTCATCGGGCCCTTCTGTTTCTTCGTCTGCTAACAAGATCACTGATTTTGCTTGGGAAGCATGGAGAGATTCTAATGTCGCATGGTGGGTTGGGTCAGCTTGAATAAAATAAATGTTGCTATAGGCATCTAACTCTTGACGATCGGGCACTAGGGAGGCAGACACAATCACAATATCTGTTGGTCTAGTCTTAGTGGCTTCTAGCAATTGGTGAATGATGCCGATCGCTTTTCCATTCCAGTTACAGACAATGAAATGATCTTTAAACTGTTTCATCTGTTTTTCCTGCCAGAGGGCGCGGGTCACAAAAAATGAGGAGACTTTACCAATAATTGCTCCAAAGACAAACGTGCCAAAGATTAACAGCAGCAACTGAAAAATTCGCCCAGCAACAGTTGTGGGTTTATCGGGATATTCGCCCATCAGCGTGATGATGCTGTTCTCTAAAACATCCCAAAATTCTTGCCCTGGAGCTAAGATGCCTTGGCTCCACAACAGTAGTTCAAGGATGACCACGAAACCAATCAGCACCGCAGCTAATGCTGATAACAAGGTCAGGCGATTCGTTTGTTTTTGCATAATGGAGCGATCGCTGAACAACACCGATATCGGCATTCCTGACGTTAGTTAGCCACAACCTCTATGCCACACCCAATCTTACTCAGCTGCGCGACCGTCGTAAAGAGGCGAAAGTCTAGATCGTTGCGGAGCTACACAACTCCATAGAAAAATCCCTCTATCTTGGTGATTAGAGGGATTCAGACATGAACGTCAGAGACTATCGAATAGAGGGTTCGCGGGAAGGCTCCGCATCTACGGCAGGACTAAGCCTACTGCGGGTTTGACGGCTCCAGCGCGGATCGTGGAATAGGGTATAGAAGCAGGGAATGATAAACAGGGTGAGCAAGGTAGCCAGGGACAATCCCGAAAACACTACCACGCCCAGGGGTTGCAAAAATTCAGACCCTTCTCCTACCCCTAAGGCCAAGGGAAAGAGACCTAATACGGTGGTAATGGTGGTCATCAAAATAGGACGAAGTCGCTGGGGAGCGGCTTTGAGCATCGCAGCTCGATGGGAAATGCGATCGCGATCGCGGATTTGATTTGCCAACTCGACCAAAATAATGGCGTTGTTGACCACAATCCCCACCAGCAGCACCGCACCCACAATCACCGTTGCCCCGATCGCCGTTTGGGTGACAAACAGACCCAGAATGCCGCCAGCCAGCGCCAGGGGCACCGCGAGCATAATCACCAGCGGATCAATCAGGGAGTTGTACTGCACGGCCATGACCACGAACACCATGAAGGCTGCCAAACCACCCAGCAATTTCAGCGAGTCTTGTAGCTCTTGAGCGGTTTCCGCACTGGCGCTAGGCAGGCGGGTAATACCATCCGGTAGATCCAGATCAGCCAGAATCCCATCCACTTCCGCCAAGGCATCACCCAAGTTTGCATCACCTGCTAGGCTACCGGCAATCAGGAACACTTGGCGTTGGTTGATCCGCTGAATTTCACCAGGAGCATCGCCGGTTTCAATGTCGGCGATATCACCGAGGCGCACCTGCTGCCGTTGGCGAGCAAACAGCGGAATATCCCGCAGTTGATCCGGTCGCTGCACGGCCCCTGGCTCAAGCTGTACCCTAATATCCACAAGGCGATCGCCCCGTTGCAGTTGGGTGGGTACCGATCCATTCAGAGAGGTTTGAATCACATCTCCCACATCTTGGGTACTCAGCCCCAAATCAGCAGCCCGTTCCCAGTCTGGACGAATTTGGATTTCGGGCTGAGGATCTTCCCCATCAGCACGATAGCGAGCTAAACGTGCATTGGCATTCAGCGCCCTCAAAACTTGACGTCCTGCCTGCTCCAAAGCTTGGCGATC
>RECH01000191.1 GCA_007694125.1 Leptolyngbya sp. DLM2.Bin15 | reverse complement strand
CTTTTTCCAAGATCAAGACCCCAACAACTCTCGGGTAACTAGGTCGTTACCTGAACCGTGACTTGGAAGATCATCAGCATCTTCAGTTGGGCATCATGGGATCGGCTGGGCTCCAAACCGTCGATCAGGACAGCAGCGCCTGAAATTGCTCCCGGCCTTGAAGATTAGCGAAATTAGGATCCGCCGCAACGTCATCGCGATAGGTGGGGGCGATCGCGATCGCTGATTGCAGGGAAGCGATCGCTGCCTCTACCTCACCCTGCAAAGCGTGGCCCGCCGCTTTGTTGTAGTGGGCGCTGGCATGGTCGGGTTTTAGGGACAAGGCTTGCTCAAAGCTGGCGATCGCTTCGCCATAACGCTGCAGTTGCAGGAGGGCAGCACCGCGTTTATCTAGGGCCTTGGCCGACTTGGGATTGTGGTCTAGGGCGCGATCAAAGCTGGCGATCGCATCCTCATAGCGCTGCAACATTTCCAAGGCCATGCCGCGATTCAGCCAAGCGACGGCATCATCAGGACGGCACTGCACCGCTCGATCAAAGGCATCGAAGGCATCTTCGTGGCGCTGCAGGCTACCGAGGGCAACGCCGCGATTCACCCAGGCTTCGTGGTAGTCGGGTTTGATATCTAACGCCTTATCAAAGGAAGCGATCGCCTCTTCGAGCTGCTTGAGGCGCATTAGGGTAATGCCGCGATTCAGCCAGGCTTTATGATCGGCGGGCTGGAGTTCTAGGGCTTGGTTGAAGGCGGCCAGGGCTCCTTCAAAACGGCGCATGTCTTTGAGCACCAAACCCCGCTGATACCAGAGGGCTCCGTTGCTGGAGTCGAGGTTAATGGCTTTATCAAAACAGGCGATCGCGTCGTCAAAGCGGCTGAGTTCTTGGAAGGCGATACCCCGCTGATACCAGATGGTGGGATTTTGGGGCTGCAGGTCGAGGGCTTGCTCAAATTGAGCGATCGCTTCTCGATAGCGTTCCTCTGCCATTAGTGCCTGTCCCTGGGTAAGATAATCATCAGGACTCAGGAAAAGCTGCGGTTGGTTGGAACGCAGAACCTCCAGTTGGTGGGTTAAATCCGTCAGTTGCTGATCAATTTGCTGGGCAAAGTCTTTGACGATGGTTTCGGGGGAGACAGTGGCTAGATCGCGGAGAATCTGTTCTTTTTGGGTCTGGGCTTGGCTATTCAGGGCTTGGAGCTGGGCAGAAAGGTCTTGAGCGATCGCCTGCACGGAGCGAAGAGCCTCGGCTTTTTCAGTTTCCACGCCGGATTCTAGATCTGCTAGCTTGGCGGTAAACCGCGCTTCTAGTTGCTCAATCGTTTGCCGTAGACTATTGCGCTGGGCTTGGCTGTCGGTCTTGAGGTCATCCATATGCGATCGCAGCTCGGACACCAGACCATCCAGGGCATTGAAGGCCTGTCCTCGACGAGTATCTGTAGCGGCCCGCAGATCGCTGAGTAAGGTTGAAGATTCTGTGGCTAGGCGATCCAGTTGCTTGATGATCGTATCTTTTTGGCTTTGCAGATCGGCATCCAGACGGGTGAACTGGGATGTGACCTCTGCGGCCATTTGCTCCATGCGCTGGAGCGCCGTCTCTTTTTGGGCCAGGACATCGGCCTGCAGTCGTTCAAACTGACTGGAAAAGCTCGATTCCCGTTGTTTGAGGCTACCCAAAATCGAGTCGGCCTGCTGACGAATGTTGCTAGAGAGAGTATCGAACTGGGCGCGAAACTCGCCGGTGGCGGTTTCCAGTTGGGTGACCACCAGATCTCGCCGGCTCTGCACCTCCGCCTGCACCCCAGAAAACTGAGCGGCAAAATCGGCTTCCTGTTTACGCAGCCCTTGCAAAACCGCCGTTTTTTGGTTTTGCACCTCCGACTGAATGCCGTTGAACTGGGATAGAAATTCCGCCGCCTGCTGTTTGAGATTGGCAATAATACTCGTCTGCTCGGCCTGGGCCCGGCCCACCAAGCTAGAAATCTGATCGGTAAAGCCAGACTCCACCTGACTGAGATTGTCGATCATCAAATTCGCCTGCCGCTGGATCTGGGCCTCCGTGCGTTCCCGCACCATATCCAACTGCGGCACAAAATCTTGTTCTAGGTGGGTGAGGCGATCGATCACCTGCTTTTGGTGCTGGCCAGCCTGTTTATGCAGCTCTTGAAGACGGGTGGCGAAGGCCTGCTCGGCTTGGTCTAGGCTGCTGTGGGACTGGGCCTGGTCGTCGGCGATCGCCTTCTGCACATCCGCCAACTGGGTCGATAGCTCCACCTCATAGGAGCGGGTTTGTTTCTCAAAATGTTCTAGATGTTCATCCAGCTCATCCAGGGCCTTTTCCTTGAGCCGCCCCACCTCCGTACTCAGCCGCTGCAGTTCCTCCCGCCGCTGCTTCACCTCCCGCTGGAAACCAATCACGCCCTCGTCTAGCTCCTCGGAAAGAGCTTCCGTCTCCTTGAGGAGCGATCGCAATTCCTTATGGGCAGCGGCAATCCGATCTTCCAAATCCGTCAGGTCATTGAGGTGATCCTTCACCAAAATGGTCACCTCGCGCACCACCGACCGCCGCAGCAGCCATAGGCCGATAATCGCCGACCCTAGCAGCAGCGCCAGCACGATCAACATGGCGTTGAATAGCGTGGTGGTGCGATCGATATCGGCCAAGCGTTGATCCAGATCGGTAGGTTGCTCAGCGGTTTGGGCGATCGCGCCGGTCTGGGTCTGAGGGAGCACCGTCGCGGTCACCGACAACAGCAAGGCCAGCGCCAAGCTGGGCAATAAACCGGGAGTTTGGGATCGGTCTGGACGCTTCATCAACATTAGTCCTTGTCGGTCAAAGAGCGGGGCGGCTAGCAAGCCGGAGGGATTCATGCTTTATTGTGCTACGAAATGGCCCAGAGCATCCCTAGGGGCGATCGCCTCATCCCCTGCTTTAGTGTACTCTGCTGCTCCTCCGGCGATGGCATCCGAGGCTCAATGAATCTTGCCATGAATCTCGCACCACCTAGGATCTAGATTCCAAAACCGGCCCCTCGGCAGCGTGGAGCCTCTGGCCCACCCGGCTATCCCCTCCCCTAGAGATGATGCTGCCAATCCTGCCGATCTTGGATCAGCTTTAAGACCTGCTTAATCTCCTGGGTGCGGTGCTTGTTGACAATCAGGGTCACGTGGCCGTCTCGCACCACCACCGTATCGTCCAGACCAATGGTGACGATCAGTTCATCATCATCACTGGCATAAAACACACAGCCCTGGCTATCCTGCCCCACATGCTGCCCCACCTCCACATTGGCCGCCTCTGTTTTCAGCAGCCGCTCCAAGGCATTCCAGTCTCCCAGGTCATCCCAGCCAAAATCTGCCGGAATCACGCAGGCCCGCTGGGTTTTTTCCATCAAGGCATAGTCAATGCTCTTTTTGGGAATTTGGGGATAGATCGATGGGCCAAACTGGCTCAGCGGTTCCATAATCTCCGGCGCATGGTGGCGCAGCTCTGCCAAGGTCATCCCGGCTTGGAAAATAAACATGCCGCTGTTCCAGCTAAAGCGACCGCTGGCTAGAAACACCTCCGCCGTTTCCCGATCGGGTTTTTCGGTGAAGCGATCGACGCTGTAGGCCGTAAGTCCATTCAAGGTGCTTAGAGTATCGCCCTGCTCAATGTACCCATAGCCGGTGGAAGCATAGGTGGGACTAATGCCTAAGGTGGCGATCGCTCCCTGGTCTTGCGCCACCTGAGCAGCGGTTTTCAGCGTGGTTTGAAAGGCAGCCTGATCACCAATCCAGTGGTCAGCGGGGAAGAAACCTACGATCGCATCTTCTCCATGGCGCTTGGCAATTTCCATGGTGGCCCAGGCCACCGCCGGAGCCGTATCCCGTCCCTCAACTTCCACCAGCAAATTCGCCTCCGGTAGATCGGGTAACTGGTGACGCACCCCATCGGCTAAATGGGCCGCCGTAATCACCCATAATCCATCCCAGCCGTCGGTCAGCGGCAACAAGCGCTCCGCAGTGGACTGGAGAAGGCTGAGACCGCTGCCATCTAAACTGAGAAACTGCTTGGGACGCTGCCGCCGACTCAGGGGCCAAAAGCGCTCACCTTTTCCGCCAGCCAAAATCACGGGTATCATTAGTTGATTTGCCTCAACATAGGACTTGAATACAGCAGGACTGATCTGCCTAACGCAGATCGATAGGTGGGGTAACGAGGAGAAAATCCTAGGCGCTGAAACCAGAGTTCACGGATCCCTGCCCCCTAGGTTTGAAGAGTGACATGAATCCTCTCGCTAACCCATAGCCGTTATAACTCAGCCATCTAGCTAGGCGCTGCATTTGAGGGGAACGATCGACGAATTCTCGCGAAATCTAAACGAAATCTAAACGAGATCGTACAACGTTAGACACCGGTAACCAAAACTGTCGGATATAATCGCGGAGAGCGATCGCACACAAAACTATACATTGCCCTTGACCAGGGGTCTACCTATGGGTGCGTGTGTGATACCAAACCAGTGTGAGATAAGTGTGAGGGATGGAGTGAATCAAGAATCTAATGAGTTTCCGAAACGAGCACCCGACCAGGCCACAGCAGTGGGCGATCGCCCAGCTAGGAGCCCAGATACGGTTAGCAAGTCTGCAAGTTACCCCGACGCTACAACGGGGCGGGTGGGTATGAGGATGAGTCAATGGATTCAGCGATCGCTGGTCTTAGCAACGGCCGTAGGCACATCTGCCGTGCTGGGAGCGACCGTGGCCCTGTTTACCCCAGCTTCGGTCAACTTGATTCCTGATCAGCCTCTGCAAAATCTTTCTGTGCTGGATCTATGGCGTAAGGGTGTGCACTACCCGATCACGCGTCCGGTTAACATTCTGGTGATGGGGGTGGATGAACCCTTAGACGAGGGGGTTGGAGATCCCATGGATGGACGCAGCGATACGATGCTGCTGGTACGTCTCGATCCAGAGTCACACACCATCAGTGTCCTGTCTATTCCCCGCGATACCCAGGTCGATATTCCGCTGCAAGGGGTGACGAAGGTCAACCATGCCAATGCCATGGGCGGCGCGCGCATGGCTGCAGATGTGGTCAGTGCCAATCTCAACAACATCGAAATTGATCGCTATGTGCGTGTCAATACCGAGGCCTTTCGTCAACTGGTGGATCTTGTGGGCGGGGTTGAGGTGTTTGTGCCCTACGATATGCAATACACCGACCTCACCCAAGGGCTTGAGATTGACCTCCAGCAAGGGCAACAGGTGCTGAACGGCGACCAAGCCGAACAGTTTGTCCGCTTCCGCAACGATGGCTATGGCGATATCGGCCGGGTACAGCGCCAGCAGCAGCTCATCCGAGCCCTACGCGATCGCCTCACCAGCCCTAGCTTTTTGCCCCGGGTACCTCAGGCGGTGGATCTGCTCCAGAGCTACATTGACACCAATCTGACGGTTGAGGAAATGTTAGCCCTCGTTGATTTTGGTTTAGACCTAACATCAGAAGATTTTCGGATGGTCATGCTGCCAGGGCGATTTAGCTCACCGGATGAGTTCATCGCTAGCTATTGGCTCATGGACATCAACGGTCGAGATCAGGTCTTAGCTGACTATTTTGATGTGCGCGCGTCGGGCTTAGCCAATCGGTTTGATCGCCAGACGGTTCAAGACTTGCGCATTGCGGTGCAAAATGCCTCCGGCGAACCCCAGATTGCCACCCAAGTTGTGAACTATCTCTATGACCAAGGCTTTGACCATGTCTATGTGGTGCAAGACTGGCCCTTGCCCCAGTCCCAAACGCAGATTATCGTGCAGCGGGGAGACTACAGCGGAGCCACGTCCTTAGGAACCGTGTTGGGGGTAGGCAAGGTGGTAGCAGCTTCTACAGGCGATCTGGAGTCTGACCTGACGATTCGGGTTGGCGAAGATTGGCTTGACCATAGTCCAGCGGAGCAACTTGACAACTGGCGCTAGCAGATACCTCTTTCGAGAATTGACGCACCCCTCCAAGGAACTTTAGTATTAGAATCAGGTAAACAAGTGTAAAGATCCGGGTTAACGGTTCATGTTACCGAGGTGGCGACACCCGTTTCCAGACGCGTGAAGCTTGCTTGGGCATGGAACGTAGTTTTTCTCATCTGCGATCGCTGCTGGGCAACGTATACAGCGTCGATCGTTCTAGACACATTCATTGTTTGCTACTCCGGTGACGGCTGGGCCGAGCTCGTTCCTTCGGCTTGAGGCTAGCCGGCCCTGTTCTCGCACCTTTTTGCTTTAAAAATACCCATGATTCATGCTGCTTTCCGCCCAATTGGTGTTCTCTGCGCCACCGTTGTTTTGATTCTTTGTAGCTGGGCGATCGCTCCAACAGCCCATGCCTACGAAAATCCTGAGTTGTTGCCAGAGGCTCCCACCAATGTCATTGACCTAGCCGATTCCCTGGCTAGTATTCAGCAAGACGAACTTGATCAAGCCCTATCGGCCTTTGAGTCAGAAACCGGATGGAAGCTGCGGGTGTTGACGCAGTTTGATCGCACCCCCGGCCGATCGGTCAAAGAGTTTTGGGGTTTGGATCAACGCAGTGTGCTGCTAGTGGCGGATCCTCGTGGCGGCAACTTGCTGAACTTTAGCGTCGGCGATGATCTCTATGACCTACTGCCCCGCACCTTTTGGATTGAGCTACAGACCCGCTACGGCAATCAGTTTTTCGTTCGAGATAACGGGGAAGATCGTTCGATCATCTCCGCCCTAGAGTCCATTCAGCTCTGTCTACGACGAGGCGGTTGTCAGGTGGTACCTGGGCTGCCCCGAGAGCAGTGGATCTTGACCCTCATTACCTCCATTCTCGGTGGGGTCGTGCTTGGCTTTGCAGCTCAACCTCGGCAAGAAGGACAACCCTTTGCATGGCAGTGGGCACTCATTTTTTCGCCGCTGTGGGGCATCCTGTTCATCGCCTTTGGGCTAGGGCCCGTTGTCACTCGTACCCCAGATTGGCTGCCGGTTTTAAGAAACGTGGCAGGGTTTACCCTCGGAGCCTTGGTGGCCTATCTAGCGCCGCTGCTCGGGAAAACGTCTCCCACGTCGGAAACCTAAGTCTGGGGCTCTAGGGACGGGCATGGGGATAGCAACACAATCCCCATGCCGTAGACGATGGGGCTAGGGCGATCGCATCCCTGGGGCGGCGCTAGGGCGGGCATGACCCGGGGGGGCGCGATACGAGCCACCTCCACTTGGGCATGGGGAAACTTCTCTTGGAGCCAGCGGGCGATCGCCCCATGGTGGTACAGCAATCCACCGCAGATCACCTGCTCGATGGCTTGGGGGGGCATGGCTAGCTTTTCCAGCAAGCGAGCGACCACGGGATCGAGATGTTGCAGGTAGGGCCAAAGAATATGATGATCCAGGGTTTGGCGAGTCATCAGCCCGGCATAGCTGCCCACCTGAAGCTGGATCACGGGATGGTCACTGAGCGATCGCAAGATGCGCTGGGCCAACTGCTGAAGCGATCGCCCTAGAGCGGTGGTATCTAGGTGGGTTTGCCAGGTCTGGCGTTGGCTTGCGTCTAGCTGTCCAAATCTGGGCAGGGCATCGAGGCCATAGGTTAAGCAGGCGGCGAGGCCGTCCTGGGCGATCGCCTCTTCATCCCTAGCCGAGAGAGACGCCGTCAACAAGGGCGGGCGGGCAGCATCAAGGTCGGACACATAGGGCGGAACGGCGATATTGACAGAGGTCGTCAGACTATCGAGCAACAGGTGAATAACATCTTGATGGATAGCCTGATCGGCATAGGGATAGGCCTGCACCTGGATGACTTGGTCGTGCTGCAGGGCAATGAGTTCCGTAGCGATCGCCCCGGTGGAACAAACCACACTCAACGATGCCGCAGATGCCGCCACGGGCGGTTTTGCCGGCTCGATAAACCAGCGCTGGGCCGCCAAAAGGGCGCTACCATCGTTGATCAAGCCAATTTGTTGACGAGAAGGCACCAGCTTAGCCTGAAGAATTGCCTCACAGAGCGATCGCCCATAGGTTTCATCCGCCGTCAGGGGGCTACTGACTAGAACGCCACCCAACTGCCTCAGAACCGTCTGCACGACCCCCGAGGTTAGCCCTTCTGCCCCACATTGAACCGTAGCGGGGGAGAGGAGATCCCCCCGAAAACCACTGAGGGTGGCAAGAAATACACTGCAAGCTGCCTGGAGGTCGCGCTCCTTGAGTTGGGCTGTGGAGTTTAGGACATGGGCCTTGAGATGGCGCAACAGGATGCGTTGGTGAGCATGGCCTGGGGTGGGGGATGGCCCCATGCAAGGATTGAGATCGGCGAGTTCATCGGCCTTAGCACCTACAGCGAGCGGGGTCACCTGCGGCGCGGGCAATGAATCCTCTGGGGCTGCTGGGGCTGCTGGGGCCGTCATCGATAGGTAAACCGAGGTGGGCAGCCCAAAGGATTTAGTTGCACCTGCCTGTGCTGAAACGCTAAACCAGTAGATGGGATGCAAAGTACGCGTCTTACGATTGACGAGCAGCGCTGATAGCTGGGTGCTACCCAGGTCGATGGCTAAAAACCAAGGAGAATCATGGTCGAGGGGAGAGCGATCGCCCATCCAGTGAATAGCTTGCCTCATGGGCTTTTTTTTTCCGGCGTCTCAGGGACGTCATCAGTACCAAATAAATCATCGAGATCGTCGATGGTGTATTGAGGTGATGTCTCAATCTCTGTCGATAAATCTGCGGATAAATCTGCGGACAGATCTAGGCTATCGTCTAAATCAGCAGAGGCATCTCCAAAGAGATCATCGAGGGAGATCCCTGAATCTGATGGGGGCAGCTCTGCTCCTTCCCCAAAGGTATCCTCAGCATCAGCAGACTCATCCCCAAAGAGATCATCCAGAGAGGTTGCTGCCTCAGGCAAGGGTTGCTGGGCAGGCTCTTTGTCCTCTGCAAAGGCATCCGCAAAATCATTCAGGGTCGAGTCAGCCACCTCGTCATCGAAGTCACCAAACAAGCTATCCATAGATTCCGAGGGCTCGTCGAGAATGCTTGCATCCCCGAACATGCTGTCTAGATCATCGTTAACGACATCATCGTTACCTAGATCATCGCTAACTACGTCATCGTTAAACGACTGATCTTGATCATCATCCCAGGTGAGTCCATCGAAGCGATCGCTAGGCAAGGCTGCCTCTGTAGGAGCGTCTTCCACCTCGTCATCAAACCACCCTGCCAAGGTTTCCCCCGTTTCAGGCGTCTGAGTCGGCCGATCCTCGGCTGTTGCTGGCATCTCGGCTGAGGTGTCCAGAGCATCAGGAAGCGATGAGTCTCCATCTAAAACCCGTTCTAGTAAGGTATCGAGGGTAAACTCATCCCCAAGATCAAGCGGCGGCGGCACAGCCGTTTCTGGCTCCGAAAATAGTTCGGATAGGGTTTCCCCAACGGGTTCCGGCACTGCAAACTCGGGGGTTTCATCAGATTCAGAAACCAAAGAGGCATCCCGGTCAGGTTCAAGGACATTCTCTAGATTCTCTAGGGTTTCCTCCTCTGGGGTTTCCTCCTCTAAGGCTTCATCCTCTGGGGTTTCATGCAAAAGTGTTTCGATGAGCGCATCGTCGTCTGGGGTTGCAGACAGATCGACATCGTCTTCATCGAATAAAAACCAATCGCCTAGGGTTGCTTCAGGATCAACGGCTGGGGGAGCGATCGCTTCCTCCTCAACCTCATCCGAGGTATCACTACTGAGCAGTAAGCCCTCGATGGTATCGGCATCATCATCTAGCCAAGACTCTTGTGCAACTGGGATCGGCTCACCTGGCTCACCAGTCCCAGCAGACTGATCCGCTGCTGTAGAGGCTGGGGTTTCAGCCGGGGCGGGTTCATCTGGCAACAACAGATCATCCACATCCACCGTATGGACTTGAGTATCATCAGCATCAAACAGCGCCTCAGCTTCATCCGAGAGCAGATCTGCTGACCCAAAGTCTTCAAAGACCCCACCCGGTTCATCCTCAAACCCTGCCCCAAAGAGTGATGAATCATCATCGTCAAAGGCAAACTCACTCGTATCGGGGAAATGAGGGGCGCGATCGCCCTCGACAACCTCAGGTTCTGGGCGATCGGCAACCGTGGCCTCTTCCGTTAAGGCATCTGCCTCCCAACCACCGAACACATCAGCCGTCATATCCTCATCCGCAAGAGCATCTTCTTGCTCAAGTTGCTCAGTAGAGGTGACATAGTCCGCTGTGTCTTCCCAGTTATTGCCAATGGCATCAAGGGTCAGCCCTTCGGTATCATCCTCGGCATCCTCAAACTCCGAGGGTGTTTCCCGTAAAGCAGCCCAGACATCGGCAAGGTTATTTAAGGGGGGAGCTACGTTGTCATCTGGGTGGTCATCGACTGCGGATTGAGGTTCATCGGTCTCGGCCAAGTCTTCGTCACCCAGCCTATCCAGATTGCTGTGGTCTGCCTCCAGATCATAGCTAAGCGCATCATCCGCATCTGCCATGAGATCCAGCAGGCTAGACATGTCGTCTGATGCTTCGTCTAGGGGACGGTCTGGGAGAGCTTCGTCAAGCGTTTCCGTCGTTTCCGTAGACTCCTCATCCAGATGAGCATCTGGCATAGCGTTGGGATCATCCATGAGGTCTACCTCATCCATCCATGGCGCTGCGGCTTCATCCCAGCGATCTAAGGTAGCACTGAGCTCAGTATTGGGATCAATGGGGAACGGCGAGTCTGGATTTTCAAGACTCGATAGATCGGTTTCAAGTTGATTGAGAGTGGTGTCGTCAATTTGAATCAGCTCACTAGGAGGCACATCCAAGTCCTCACCGCCCAAGAGATCCTCATCGGGAGAGGCGGGCATGTAGCGATCGTCATCGCCCGTGAGCGACTGGCTAGTATCGAGGAACGAAGGCAGTTCGCTGGGTTCGATCAGGTCAGTGAGTCGAGTAATCATGTCCTCGGGATCGACCTGAGCGCCATCGGTCAAATCACTATCACTCTCTTGAGCAACATCATCTAGGACTAAATCGCGCTCTGTGACAGGAGCATCGGTGTCGAAGAAGCCCAAACGCGCCTCTTCATCGCGCTCAAAGGCGATCGCTTCTGTTCCTTGACTATCGTCGTAGTCGGGAAACAGCGGTTCGTTATCTGGGAAGAGGTCTTGGAGGGCCTGGGTGGATAGCCCAGACAGAGATTCATCACGATTGAGGTCTAGATCTGCATCACTGGCATCTGCATCACTGGCATCTAAATCACGGGTCGCCACATCTTCAGGCCCAGCTTGCTCGCCTGCCTGTTGCTCAGCCGGGTCAGACAACCCACCAAAGAGGTCGTCATTAAGGTCGTCATTGAGGACTTCATCTTCTTCAAGGCCAAAGCGGTAAGAGGGAACGTTAGATACTCCGTCGCCATCCGTGGCAACGTCACCCATGTCTTCTGGAGCCTCGGCCGTGAAATCATCGTCCAGATCAGGCGATCGCTCCGTGAGAGATCCGTCTTCGTTTTCGCCAAATAAACTTTGATAAAAGTCGTCAGCGTACAGGGTTTCCGGTGTGTCGATCGCGACATCGTCGGTGTCTGCAGCGATCGCTTCCGGGGTGGGCACGCCCTCTGTTGCCGCTTGTGGCGTAGGTTCATCCTCGTCAATATGCTCCAACCAATCTAGGGCCGACTCTAGATTATTGAGATTAGAGGCGATCGCTGGTTTGGAAGGCTCTTGGGCTGCCCGAGCTGCTTCCACCTCTTCCCGAGTTTGGATAATTGTCTTTTCGTCGTCATCCTCGGGCGTATAAAGAGGGTGGCGCTCACTAATCTGAAAGATGGTGATGTCATCGTCTGAGTCGCCAACCAAATCCGTCAGCGAAAAGGGAGGTTTGGCTGAGGGCTCTGGCTTAGCAGGCGCTTCGCTAGCCCCCCCATTCAGCTCACTCAGCAGACGATCGATTTGTTCATCCGATAGATTATCTAACGTAGGTTCGCCCATGGCCGGTGGTTCGGAAGGGCGAGGTTGCAGGTTGGCTGGTGCATCAGGCGATCGCCACCGTTCTGCTTCTAGAGACGATTGTAGGTAGGACGAAGCCTCACGACCCAGTTGCTGCGCTAGACGATTCACCAGGCCAGCAAACATCGACTCACCCTGCTGCCCTAAGCTATGCATTTTCTCCAGCCCTTGGGACAGAGAATCTTCGTAGCTTTGGATATTGGACTGCAAGGATTCGAAGATCACTTGGAGCGTAGCGTCGAGCTTCAGCAACAGCTGATCAGAACGGGCCTGGGTTTGCTGAATCCGGGCCAATCGCTGGCTTGGAGACAAGGGCATGAGATCGGCTGCGGGCAAGGCAGCAGCTTCAGGAGAACCGGGAAGCGATCGCTCCTCCTGCTCATACTGGGAAAGGGTTTGGGCAATTTGCTCAGACAGAGTTTCCTGGAGACGGTTCATCAACGCCTTCAGAAAACTATCGATCATCGATGTTTGATCCGCCGCTGGTAGCGCCATTTGCTGCCGCTGGGCTTGGAGTTGCTTAACGTCTTGCACCAGGGCATCGCGCTCACGATTGAGCCGATCGATGTCTGCTCGCAGCGGTTGCAGCATATTGCTGCGCAGGTAATTCATCTCTTGGAGGAACGCCTGCAAGACGCGCTGGGCCGACTCCTCCGTCATCATGGGAGGAGTGCCGCTGGGGGCCGGGGCGGCCGATGGTTCAGCCTGCATCTGTTGCTGAAGAGCCAGCAACGATCGACGGGTTTGCTCTAGCACGTTGCGCTGCTCGGCTGCCTCCGCCGACATCACCCATGGCAAGCGAGGACTTGCCTTACTTAGCACGCCATCAATTTCGCGGATTAGGGCTTGAATTTGGTCGGGTTGAGAAGTCACAGTAGAATCCCAGACTTAACGCAAAACAGTGCAAAATGCTGAACCTGATGTTTAGATGTCATGACAGATGCCGAGCCTACTAGAGAAGAATACATCTCTATACAACCAGAGTCATCACCCAAATCCCGTACTGAGGCTGATTAGAGCTACTGCTTGGATCAACCATGTGCTGAGTCAGGGGCAGGCAAATCACACTCCATCTTTAGGTTTCCCACAAACCATCCTTCGTTTCCGCATGGTTTGAACGAAGCCTCAGAAATTAGTAGACAGGTATCGGTAGAAAGCTAATCTATGCTACTGACATTCTTCTATTTTCAACAATGATTTGGGTCGCAACCATGAATCTTTAGGTTTAGCTTAACGGTTATGGCAGGTTCCTTGCCTGGGCTAGCTCGTGGTGTCCAACAAACATGGCTTCAGACGCTGCAGGCTGTGGAGGCATCCCTGACTAGGCCACAGTTGATGCCCCTGATGGACGGACAAAACTCCTGGGATCTTGCTTCTCTCCTAGGTTGGGTTAGCGTCAGCGTAACCCA
>RECH01000320.1 GCA_007694125.1 Leptolyngbya sp. DLM2.Bin15 | reverse complement strand
TCCCTCATCTGTTGAAGAGGAGCTGTTGTCTACGTCGGAGCCAGAGGCGATCGCTCCCGATGTAGATTCCGACGTTTACGAAGAGCTGTTTGCTGAATCGGAACCCGAAGCGATCGCTCCCGATTCGGACTCGGAGGTTTACGAAGAGCTGTTTTCTGAATCGGAACCCGAAGCGATCGCTGCCGATGTAGATTCCGACGTTTACGAAGAGCTGTTTGCTGAGCCAGAGCCAGAAGCGATCGCTCCTGATACCGACTCCGACGTTTACGAAGAGCTGTTTTCTGAATCGGAACCGGAGGCGATCGCTGCCGATGTAGATACAGATGAGGAGTTGATTCCAGCGTCAGAGCCAGAAGCGATCGCTGATGTGGATGATCTAGACCTGTCGAATTTCGAGCCTTCTGCTGAGGAGGGGGATGTGGAAGCTGACCTGGATCCCTTCGCTGCCCCTGGGATGGATCAAAAGCCTGATGTCTTGGACGTTGCCGATGATCTGGACTTCGGTGAGTTGATGGATCAAATCAATGACTTGGATGAATCCGATTCTGCTGATGAATCGTTTTCCTTAATGGACGATCTGCTCGCAAGCTCTGATGATACCGCTGCGTCTTCCAATCTGTTTCAGGATGAATCACTCATCCTTCCAGAGCAGCCCAGTTCTCCCACGAGTTCCATGGAGGACTTGGACTGGATTAATTTGGATGCTGACGATGAGTCGGCAGATGATGATACCGATCCTCTAGAATTATTCACCGATACGGAACTAGAGCCCAGCGCTGTTCCAGATGAACCTGATATGCTGCTGGATTTGCAGGATGAACTGACCTCCACGGAGCAACAATTGGAAGACTTGTTGGGCCAAACGTCTGAGCCTGAGGCGGCGGTGGAGCAACTGCTAGACGAGGAGGTGGATCTCAGCGACCTTTGGGATGCGATGGAAGGATCTACCGATCCGATGAAACCATCGTCATCAGCTCCCACCGAGCATCCCCAACATCCTTCCAATCTCCCTGACCCTTGGGATGAACTCAATTCCTAAGGTCTCCGGCCACTTTGAGGAAGAATGCAGTATCATATGGCGATCGCACTGGGTGATCAGCTTCTGTCGTGAGCCTGAGAGCGATCGCGGCCTAGCTGATTGCTGGCTGTGACCCATGATGACGTGCAGATCCGGCTAGACTCAAACCGTTGATGCTGTATGGTTTCATCAGACGACCTGCCGGTTCACCTCAGGACATTCACCGATGACATCATCGAGATCTCGTTCAACGCCTCCCGTCTCCGCCATCCCTCCTACCCCGCGATCGGCTGCCCAGGGCCAGCCGAATTCACTCGTGCGGGGCGCAGTTCAGCAAATTGAGCGATTTGCCAATGCGCTGGCGGAGGTGCTGAATGACATCACGGCTCTAGAAGTGAATACGATGGTCGTTTCGACGATTACGGGGGCGAAGTTTTTGCCAGAGGAAGCCTACCAAGATCTGTTCGCCATGTATCACAGCCATGGGGAGGACGATAAGTATCAACCCCTGCGGCGCAGCCTGGAGAGTTCTTGCAAGGACTGTATGCACAAAATGGGGATGACCTCGGTGAATATAGTGCCGGATCCTAACAATCCGACCGATCAGCCCATTGTAGAGATGCTGCTTTCCGATGGTGAATTTCTGCGAAATTTGCGCAAGCTGAGTGAGCTAGAAGCCTTAATGGGCGGGGAGCGGTCGGATCAAAACAACATTACCGATATTATCTACGCCCAAACGGTGATCCAATTGGATGGCGATGTCATCAACCGGTTTCATGAACAACTGTTTTCCGATCGCCTCTCGGCTCAAGATAAGGAATTTCTAATTCATGTGCATAGCGAAGCTGTCACCTCAGGAGAATCCAACTGGCGAGAGTTGCTCAAATTCTTATTTGACTTGGTGCAGCGTGTGATTTTGCGCCCTGGTCGTGACACAGGCCGTTCGTGATTGCCCAATGACCCCATCTGATCCTTCCTCGAAACTCATTGCGCCCTACCAACTTGGGTTTGCTCCTCTAGAACGGGAGCGATCGCTGACGATTCGGGATGCATTGGCTGCGGTTAGCCGCACGGTGACGATTATCCAGGGGGGCTATCGCCCGTTCGTGAAGCTCAAAGCTGTGGGCGTTTTGCTTGGGCAAATCTTTACCCTGCTGCGGGTGGGTTTGGTGCAAGGCGGCAAGGGGCTGGGGCAATGGCTGGGGCGGCGGACAACTCAGCGGTCGAGGACGACTGCCACGGATCGCCCTGGGCAAGCGATCGCCTCGTCTGATTTAGCCATGCCGGTGGGCGAACAGGTGTTAATTACGGCCGATCATGGTGAGTTTGAGTTTCATTTCACCCCGGATGGCCTGGATCGGCTGACCGAGGCCTGCCATCAAAATCGCCTTCCACAACTGCCAGACCAGCTCCGTTCTACGATTCGCCAGGCAACCCTGTATCAGGTGATTCCGCCAACCTATCGCCGGACAAGATCGAGGGCGATCGCCTATGCCCAGTCTGGCATGAGCTTTTGTACGGTCTACCATGACGGCAAGGATGGGGATGCCCAACGGATTGTGCGCACGGTGCTGTCCATCGATGGTGATCTGCTTCAGCAAATTAGCCATCATGCCCTCAGCCATCCCCGCTGTGGGGAGATGATTGCCGTTCACCACTGGCTTTCAGGACAACTGCTACATCAACTGCGGCTGAGTATCTCAGCTTACATTGATAAAATTATGGTTGGGGGCAGTCTGTCTGTATTTCTGGTGAACTGTGGGCATAGCCTGCCTCTCTTGGTGACTGAGCCGTTGCTGGCTTTGCCACAGCTTGCCCTAGGCGCGATCGCCTCGATGGGATGGATGGTGATCTGGAGCTTTTGCCGTGCCGCTATGTTGCCTCGCCTCAACCGATGGGTGGTGCGCTGGGTGTGGCAGCAGTTGATTACGCCCCAAAGCCGAGGGCGATCGCTGGCGGGCTGGCTGCTGGGTTTGCAGTAACGGGTTGTGCTGCCTAGCTGTAATGACACTAGCTGTAATGACAATAGGGAGAATAACGATGAGGCTCAATGTTCAACGGGGTCTAGGCTGGTGCTTAGCCAGTCTTATCGTGGGACTAGGTGTGGCCTGTGGAGAGCCTTCCGATGTGCCGCCCGAATTGCCGCCGGTGCCAGAGGTGTCTCCTGAGGATGAACCACCGGCAGATGATGGGAATCAGCCCACCTCGTTTGATCCTCAAGGCGATAACAACCAGCTTGCCTCGGGCTGGAATGCTGCGTCGCGCCTGCGGTAAGCCAGAGGCGCGACGGGGGACACATTTACGCCGTGAAGTACTAGGATGATGGGCTGAACTGGATCCGCACGCTACAGCTTCGACATCACGGTACGCGCTGCTTCTAGGGTGCGATCGATGTCCTCGTCGGTGTGGGACAAGGAGGTGAAGCCGGCTTCAAACTGGGATGGAGCCAGGTATACGCCTTGTTCCAACATGCCGCGATGGAAGCGACCAAATTTGGCTAGATCCGAGGTTTTGGCATCTTCGTAGTTATGCACCGGGCCAGCGTTGAAGAAGAAGCCGAACATGGCGCTGATTTGCCCACCGCAGGCCTCGTGACCGGTTTCTTGGGCGATCGCCAACATGCCCTCAGCGAGCTTCTTGGTGATCCGATCGAGCTGCTCGTAGGTGCCGGGCTGGCGCAGCAACTCTAGGGTCTTGATGCCCGCTGTCATGGCTAGGGGATTGCCCGACAGGGTGCCCGCTTGGTACATGGGCCCCGCCGGAGCCACCATGGCCATGATGTCGCGCCGACCGCCGTAGGCTCCCACGGGCAGACCGCCGCCGATAATCTTACCGAGGGTGGTGAGGTCAGGGGTAACGCCAAAGCGCTCTTGGGCACCGCCGTAGGCAATGCGGAAGCCGGTCATCACTTCGTCGAACACCAGCAGCGCGCCATGTTCTTGGGTAATTACCCGCAGGCCTTCTAGGAAGCCAGCATCGGGGGGAATGAAGCCGGAGTTGCCCACCACGGGCTCTAGGATCACCCCAGCGATTTCGTTGGGGTTCTCGGCAAATAGGGCTTTAACGGCTTCTAGGTCGTTGTAGGGCGCGGTCAAGGTAGCTTGGGTGGCTGCTTTGGGGACGCCGGGGGAGTCGGGCAGACCAAGGGTGGCAACCCCAGATCCGGCCTTCACCAAGAACATATCGGCATGGCCGTGGTAGCAGCCTTCAAATTTAATGATCTTGTCGCGACCGGTGAAGGCGCGCATCAAGCGCAGCACGGCCATACAAGCTTCGGTGCCGGAGTTGACGAAGCGCACCATTTCAATGCTGGGTACGGCGTCGATCACCATTTCTGCCAGCACGTTTTCCAGGTAGCAGGGTGCGCCAAAGCTGGTGCCTTTGTCGAGCACGTCATGGAGCGCTGCCAATACATCGGGGTGGGCGTGGCCACAGATGGCGGGGCCCCACGTACCGACGTAGTCAATATATTGATTGCCGTCTACATCCCAGATGTAGGCACCTTTGACGCGGTCGAAGACAATTGGCTGCCCCCCAACGGACTTAAAGGCCCGCACTGGCGAACTCACACCGCCGGGCATGAGTTTTTGGGCGGCGGCGAAGATTTCTTCTGATTTTGTGGTTGTAAAAACAGGGCTGGTAACCAAAACACTCTCCTTAAAACTAGTCGCCTCACGGTCAATTCACGGTCAATTCTCATCGGGATATCTGACGCGGATCGCCAGCGGGGATGCGATCGCTCCCCAGGTCACCCTTGGTTCCACGGTCATGGCACGGTGGAATTGGTGTTCAGAATCTTCCTATTATCCTATCGTTGGCATCGACTGATCTTGGCGATCGCAAGAATCTTCGCGATAATCTTTAACCGATGGTGGATCAAGGTGCTGATGAAATGGGTTTGACGCCCATCAACAGCGCCATTTCTAGCCATTTCCAATAGCAGTCTACGTCATCAAAGCCAATCTCCCGCAGCCAGGTGAGCTGGGTTTCCACGTCCAAAAGCTGATTAGACGGATCGTCGTCTTTGGGATCGATGCTGAGCGATCGCAGAAATTGCTCATGCAAGCGGGGCGTGGGGGACGAGACATGCTCTAGGTTGCAGAAGATGCCCCCCGGCTCTAGGCGATCAAAAATTTCACCGTAGAGCGATCGCTTGCGGGCATCGCCCAAGTGGTGAATGGCAAAGCTAGAGACAATGGCGTCAAAGGTGCCCAGATCGGGTAGCGGTTCTTCGAGGTTGTGGGTCACAATCTCCACCGTGGCGTCGTCGGCAAAGCGCGATCGCACTGCCTCTAGCATGGTGGGGGAAAAATCTAGGGCCATCCCCTGGGCTTGGGGGCGATCGCATTTCAGCAGCGCCAATAATCGCCCATCGCCGGTACCAATATCCAGAATGCGCCGAACATCCTGGGGCACGTGATCCAAGAGCACGCTTTCTCCCTCGGTGCGATGGGGGAGAGAATCGGCCCGGCGTAGGTATTGCAGCGCATGGTCAGCAGAGGTCCAGCGGTTGGTAGCCATAGGTTCAACGATGAAGGGTGACGATCATCCTCTGGCGGTGATCTTAGGAAGGCGATCGCTTCATTAGCGCCGAGAGGCAGACCCACGATAGATGCGCTCCAGTTGCTCAGGGGGTAGCCAAGACGATTCGTAGACTGGCTTATTGGCCTGAGGTGCTGCTTGGGTGGGCTGTTTCTGGAGAAAGGCTGCTTGGGTGGGCTGTTTCTGGAGAAAGGGGGTTTCCGTGGGCGTAAATTCGATGGAACAAATGGGATGCTCATCGTTGACGGGGGTGAAGCCGTGGGCCTCGGGGTCGTAGGTCATCACCATTCCGGTTTCAATGTTGTAGACCCAGGCATGGAGCTGGATTTTTCGTTGGGAGAGGCGAGAGTGGATGATGGGGTAGGTTTTCAGGTTCTCAATCTGGGTGAGGACGTTCTCCGCCACGGTTAGGTCTTCCAGCTCCTCGCCTTCTAGGGTGGAATAGTTTTCGTGGATCAGGCGGCGGGTGGCTTCGGCATGTTTCAGCCAGTCACACACCAGGGGCATGGTGTCTCGAATGCTGTCTAGCTTTAGCAGTCCTTTCATGGCACCGCAGTGGGTATGACCGCAGATCACCACATGCTCGATGTTCAGCGCATGAATCGCATATTCAATGGAGGCCCCTTCACCGCCGTTGGTGGAGCCGTAGGGCGGTACGATATTGCCGGCGTTGCGGATAATAAACAAATCGCCAATGTCGGTCTGGGTGATGATGTTGGGATCCACCCGAGAATCGGAGCAGGCGATGAACAGCACCCGAGGTTTTTGCCCGTGGGCCAGTTGCTCAAACAGCTCCCGATGCTGACAGAAATATTGGGTCTGAAAGTTGCGCAGCCCTCGAATTAGCTTATCCATAGCAACCGGTATCCTTCCATAATGATTGCGGACAACGGATCCAGCAACCCTTGCTCACCGCCAGATCGTCCTTGCCCAAAACCGGGCGATCGCCCGGTTTTGATCTATGCCTACTATTGTCCTGCACTTTGGCGATCGCAACACATCGACTCGATGGTGATCCCATTAGAATGACTGAACCGATTGATTAGGCTACGACGCCTGTTAGTTGCGCAGATCAGACAGTGCCCCCATGGCCATGGCAGCGATCGCTTGATCGTTGGCCTTGGGCAGATGGTAATACTTGCCGCCGGCCTGTTTGGCTAACTCCTTGGCAAAGCCGGTGGAGACAAATTTATTTTCGGTGTCAATCACCAAAAGCTGCATTCCCGTCGCCCGCACCTTACCGGCAATATCCAGCAGCTCTTCCTTAATATTGGGCTTTTCGCCCTCGGGAATGGTTTCACCCAGCGATCGCGCTAGGGGAATGTTGCCTCGCCCGTCGGTAATCGCCACGATCACCACCTGCCCCACATCCCCAGACTTTTGAGAATTGGTGCCCACCCGCACCGCCTGGGTGAGACCGTGGGCCAGGGGCGATCCACCGCCGCAGGGCATCCGCTCTAGCCGCCGACTGGCCGCTGCGATCGATCGAGTCGGGGGCAGCAGCACCTCGGCCTGCTCGCCTCGGAAGGGAATCAGCGCCACCTGATCGCGGTTTTGGTAGGCTTCGGTCAACAATCGCAGCACTGCACCCTTAGCCGACTGCATACGGTTTAACGCCATGGAACCCGACGCATCCACCACAAAAATCACCAGGGATCCGGCCTTGCGGGCCAGGCGCTTGGCGCGAATATCCGACTGTTCCACAATTACCCGGCGGTTGGGCTGGCGCTCCCGGCGGGCTTTTTGGTAGGGTGCGGCCGATCGCAGGGTGGCATCCACGGCAATGCGACGCACCTGGCCGCGGGGCAGCATGGGCTTGATGTAGCGGCCCCGGTCTTCGGAGAAAATCATGCCTCGGGAACCCGACTTACCCTGACGGTTGGCCATCTGGGCAAAGTACAGCACGTTGGGATCGAGAATCACCCCTTCCGGGTCGAAGACAAACTCTTCCGGCACGCCCGGCGGTTCCTGCTCCGGTTGATCCTCCGGTTCCTCCTGCTCCTCCTCTTGATCCTCTGGCTCATCCGGCTCGTCTTGATCTTGATCGGAGGCATCGGGCTGGTTGGGCGGGGGCGGCGGCGGCGGGGGCTGTTCTTCCTCCGGCGGCGTTTGCACCACCGTAGCTCGGGGCACAATCACCAGTTCCACAGCTCGGCGTAGATCGTCGGCGGTGACATCCACTCGGCCATCAAAGGCCGCATGGGCCTTAGCCACCCGCACGGCAAACAGTTCGGCCCGGTGCCCCTGCACCCCGGCCCGCATGGCTTCGTTTACCAAATAGGCAATTTGGTCTGGCTTAATCCGAACGTCTTTCAACCATTCCCGCGCCAGCAAGATCTGGGTTTTGAGGCCATCTAGCTCCTCGTCATACTGAGCCAAAAAGGCCTGGGGCGTTTCGGCATAGTTCGTGGCCTGCTCCACCGCCATCACCCGTTCATCTAACCCCAGCACCGCGTCGGCGGAGAGGGCAATGGCAATGCGATCTAAAAGATGCGATCGCAACTCTCCTTCCTCGGGGTTGTAGGTGGCGATCAGCAGAGGTCGGCAGGGATGCTGAAAACTGATGCCTTCCCGTTCAATCAAGTTGCGCCCGTCGGTCAAGGCCGACAGCAGCAGGTTAGCAATTTGATCATCCAGTAAATTAATTTCATCGACATACAGGACGCCGCGATTGGCCTCCGCCAACAGCCCCGGCTGGAACACCGTTTCTCCCCGCTGAATCGATTGGGCCACGTCTACGGATCCAATCAGACGATCCTCGGTGACGCCGAGGGGAATCTGGATGAAGGGTGCCGGTACGATCTCGGTGGGCAGGGGACAGGGGGGAGCTAGGGTATCTGCGGACTCTACGGGGGGCAGGTCGGCCAACCGCTGCAGGGTGTCGTCATCCCACTGATCGGGGTGGAGGGGATCGCAGTTGCAGCAGGAGCCTTGAACCACCTCAATGGGCGGCAAAAGGGCATGGATAGCGCGGGACATCACCGATTTTGCCGTACCTCGCCGTCCGGCAATCACCACACCGCCCAACCCTGGATCAACCGCCGCCAGCAGCAGCGCTAGCTTAATGGCCTCTTGACCAACAACGGCTGACAAGGGGAAAGCAGTGGACGGGCGAGTAAGGGCGACCATGGTCAAATTCAGTCATCACAATGGGTTCAGTTAACTAGCATACAGGAAAACCCTAGGGGAGGGCGATCGCTGTCTGTACCACCAGTCTGGTTGAGACGGTCTAGCGCGATTCTCATCTAGTTGTCGGTCTAGGTATCGGTAGCGTGAGGTTCAGAGCCGGGTGAACCATGACAAACCGCCGATCAGCAACCAGACTCAGCGAAGTAATGCTACACCACAAAGCTGATCGCCTCTCCCTGGGCAGCTTGCCAACTGCGGGCATCGTAGTACAGATCTTCGAGCGATACGGTGTAGAGCGCCTGCTTCATGGTTTCGTGGAGCCGATGCCAAATGGTGTGGGTGACCCAGTCTTGGGCATGGTCGGCGCTGGGAAGATGACGCGGTAAGGGTTCTACGGTTTCGCCGACGGCATCTAGGATCTGCCCCAGGGAAATGCTGGCGGGCGATCGCGCTAGACGATAGCCACCATGGGCTCCGCGTACTGATTCCACTAGCCCCGCCCGCCGTAGCTGGATCAGCAGCTTTTCGAGGTAGGGGGGCGGTAGATCTTGCCGTTGGGCGATCGCCCGCACGGATGCAGGGCCGTAGTTGGGCTGAAAGGTTAAATCTAGGAGGGCTTTCACACTATAGTGCCCGCGGGTGGTGAGCTTCATAGGGGCACCGCAGTCAACGATCTTGATCATACGCCCTAGCTGTTGCCCGCCGTTACTCACCGATGGCTCACCCAGGGCTAGGTGATCATTCTCATGTCCTATTTTGACATCCTAGGCTATACCGATGAACGGATGGTTTCTGGCAGACAGGGAATGATCAATCAGGGAGCGATCGCTTTTCTACATGTCATGACCAAGCTTCTCAAAGCCAATGGTAAGTTCCGCATTTCTCCAATCTTGCAAACTTTACAAGATCAAGCTTCTTTTTAAGCAAAACTAATAGAAATTAGTATGAGACGGTAAGTTTATCGGTGTAATATAGATCGAAGGAACGGTAGCAAGAGCGCAGTGGGTTTGTAGGCAAAGATCGCCTTAGAAAGTTCTCTTAGTACCATCAATTGAATACCGTCTGAAGACTTTCAGATGAGAAGAATTTCATCTTGGCAAGATGCTTCTTGATAGTCTTCCTCTAAATTCTAATCCTAGTTTGACATGGGTGGGAAACAGGATTGGCTCTTTTGTCTGACGGGCGTCAAGAGAGGGAGAGCCAGTCTCCAGTTGGGTGCAGGGTTGGAAGGATGCCTTCTGCTTCCGGTGGTGTCGTGCCGTTTCTACTTTTTGTTGACTGACGATTGCGATAGTAAGTGAATGAGTAAAAAGAAGAAGATCGAGCTGCTAACGGGCGAAGCACTCTTAGCCAGGGTCAAGGAATTAGAGCATTTGCCCAAGGATCAAACGGCAAAAGAGTGTGGTTACTACACCGTTACAAAAGGTGGAGTAGAGCGGGTTAATATGATGAAGTTTCTCAATGCTCTGATCGAGGCGGAGGGCATTGAACTAGACGGAAAACAAGGGCAGAATGGCCGCGGTGGCCGCAGTGCCAGCTATCGAATTACGGTGCAGGCTAATGGTAACCTCCTCATTGGTTCGGCCTATACCAAGCAAATGGATCTCAAGCCTGGAGATGAGTTTGAAATTTCTTTAGGCCGTAAGCACATCCGTCTTAAACAAGTGAATGGTCAAGGGATGGATGATGATGATGACGAATAGTGTTCATCAAAGCGATCGCTCTCATCGGCGGCGTCTCGATCTGCAAGAGGGACTGTGGGAGGCGCAATTTAGTTGACTCTCTTGATTTGTCCTGGCATCCATGACCCCCATCTCACCCAAGAATTGCTCGACAGCTTGGGGCGATCGCTGCCCGCACCGCTGATTGTTCCGGCGGATCAGCCTCCCTACTCTGCTGTGCATGGGTGGGATTTTTTGATGCGATCGCAGCCCGATCTAGCTTCTCCGCTGACGGTGCTGGCCTTTAGTGCAGGCGTTGTGGGAGCGATCGGTGTTGCTTGGGCCTGGTATGCCCGAGGCTATCCCCTGCGGCAGTTGATTGCTGTGGATGGTTGGGGGGTGCCGCTCTATGCGCCTTTCCCGATCTATCGCGTCAGCCATGATGCCTTTACCCACTGGAGTTCTTGTCCCTTGGGGGGCACGACCCATGGCTTCTATGCCGATCCACCGGTGGCGCATTTGGATCTATGGCGATCGCCCCATGCTGCCACGGGCTGGGCCGTCCGTCCGGCATCGGGGCAGCCGTTTTGCCCGATCGGCCTGCCCGCTGAACGCACCACGGCGGCGGCTTGGCTGCAGCAGTTTCTGTCCTCGCACCTTGCACCTTCTGGTTGACCGTTAGGCGTTGAACGCGAGTATGGGCGGAATCATGTCAACAGTCGTTAACCACCTGCGTAACAGCCTCTGCAAGGAAAAAGGTGTTCGAGGGTAAGATGCAAATGAAGGGAGTATGGCAAAGCCGATGGACAAAAAACTGTTGTTGAGAATACTAAACTTCATCCCTCTGACCCTCGACAGCATCAAAGCATCGGCATTAGACTGAAATATTAACGATTCTCTGAAAATCCAGGTCTGTCCTTTCATCCGTCCACATTGGCTATGGCTGAGGCTTTCTCCATGCATTCCAACAGCACTGCAACCAAAAGCGCCCTTTCATCCACCGTATCGAGCCCGACGTCCACTTCTTCGTCGTCAGTACGGGTCACCGGAGCCTTTGCGCTCATCGATAGCCTACGCCGTCATGGGGTCAAGCACATTTTTGGCTATCCCGGCGGGGCCATTCTGCCTATTTATGATGAACTCTATCGGGCTGAAGAAGCTGGCGGCATCCAGCACATACTAGTGCGCCATGAGCAGGGTGCTGCCCATGCAGCCGATGGCTATGCTCGGGCGACTGGCCAGGTGGGCGTTTGTTTTGGAACCTCTGGGCCTGGGGCCACCAACTTGGTGACCGGTATTGCTACGGCTCAGATGGACTCGATTCCCATGGTGGTGGTCACGGGGCAGGTATCTCGGGCCGCGATCGGCACCGATGCCTTCCAGGAAACCGACATTTTTGGCATTACCCTGCCGATCGTCAAGCATTCCTACGTGGTGCGCAATCCGGCGGATATGGGTCGGATTGTGGCGGAAGCCTTTTACATTGCCGCAACGGGGCGGCCGGGGCCGGTGTTGATCGATGTACCTAAGGATGTGGGCCTGGAGGAATTTGACTATGTGCCGGTGGATCCGGGGCATGTGAACCTACCGGGCTATCGTCCAACGGTGAAGGGCAATCCTCGCCAGTTTAACCAAGCGCTCAGCCTGATCCGCAAGGCCAAGAAGCCGTTGCTGTATGTGGGGGGAGGGGCGATCGCTGCCTCGGCCCATGGAGAAATTCGTACCTTAGCCGAGCGCTACGGTATTCCCGTCACCACCACCTTGATGGGCAAGGGTGCTTTTGATGAACACCATCCCCTTTCTGTCGGCATGTTGGGGATGCATGGCACCGCCTATGCCAACTTTGCGGTGAGTGAATGTGACCTGCTGATTGCGGTGGGAGCCCGGTTTGATGACCGAGTCACCGGCAAGCTCGATGAGTTTGCCTCTCGGGCTAAGGTCATCCATGTGGATATTGATCCGGCGGAAGTGGGTAAGAATCGCATTCCGGATGTGCCCATTGTGGGCGATGTGCGTCAGGTGTTGAGTGGTCTGTTGCAGCGCGACCTCGACTCCCACATTCAGCCTGAGTCTGCCCAAACCCAAGCTTGGCTAGACCGCATTAACCAATGGCGGCACGACTATCCGCTGCAGGTGCCTCAGTATGCGGATCAACTGTCGCCCCAAGAGGTGATTGTGGAACTCAGCCGCCAAGCGCCCGACGCCTACTACACCACCGATGTGGGACAGCACCAAATGTGGTCGGCCCAGTTCCTCAAGAATGGCCCGCGCCGCTGGATTTCCAGCGCTGGTCTAGGCACCATGGGCTATGGTCTGCCGGCAGCTATGGGCGCGAAGATGGCGTTGCCCGATGAGCAGGTGATCTGTATCAGCGGCGATGCCAGCTTCCAGATGAATTTGCAGGAGCTAGCGACCTTAGCTCAATACCACATTGCCGCGAAGACCGTGATTATCAACAACGGCTGGCAGGGCATGGTGCGCCAGTGGCAGCAAACGTTCTACGGCGAACGCTATTCGTCGTCGAACATGCAGCCGGGTATGCCCGATTTTGTGAAGCTAGCGGAGGCCTTTGGCGTCAAGGGTATGGTGGTGAATACCCGTGAGGAACTCACCGAGGCGATCGCTATCATGCTGGAGCATGACGGGCCGGTGCTGATGGATGTGCGGGTTTGCCGTGATGAAAACTGCTATCCCATGGTGGCTCCTGGTAAGAGCAATGATCAAATGCTGGGATTACCTGTTCCGGCGGGAACTGCAGCAGCCCCTACGACGGCTGTTTGTTCGAGCTGTGGCCATGCAAATGAGCCTACCCATCGCTTCTGCTCGGAGTGTGGCACGAAGCTTTAAGGGTTTGGCAGGGTAGATGGTTGGGCAATTAGCTATCGGGACGTAGATCTCGACATGTTCCCTAGCCCTGATTGGAATCCGATCCTGTCATGGGTTACCGGCGTTCCCTGAGCGAAGTCGAAGGGAACGCTGGTTGGGTTGTGGCTTCGACTTCGCTCAGCCAGCGTAGTCTTTTTCGCTCAGCCAGCGTAGTCTCTTTCGCTCA
>RECH01000329.1 GCA_007694125.1 Leptolyngbya sp. DLM2.Bin15 | reverse complement strand
CCAGGGAGAAGGGAGCTAGAACTCCTGTCCCCTCTCCCTAGGGAGAGGGCTAGGGAGAGGGCGGATTGAGCAATTCATACTTGTATTCAGCAACGCCTAGAAAACTAGGTCGTTGGCAGAACGGAGAGAATCACGGGTGGCAGATTGTGTGAAAACGTTATGTCCATACTGCGGTGTAGGCTGCGGCCTAGAAGTGGTGCCGTCGCCTAGCGGTGAGGGTGTGGGTAAGGTGAGGGGCGATCGCTCCCATCCGTCTAGCTTGGGCCAGGTTTGCGTGAAAGGGGCGACGGTGGCGGAGTCGTTGGATTGCGATCGCTTGCTCTACCCGATGATGCGCGAGTCGTTGGATCAGCCATTCCGGCGGGTCAGTTGGGATGATGCCTACCAACGCATTGTCGATCACATCCAAACCCTGCAGCGCACGGTCGGCAGTGGTGCTATTTGCATGTATGGGTCGGGACAGTTCCACACCGAGGATTACTACACGGCCCAGAAGCTGATCAAAGGCTGTTTGGGTACCAATAATTTTGATGCTAACTCGCGACTCTGTATGTCCTCGGCCGTGGCGGGCTATGCCTACAGTTTGGGCTCGGATGGCCCGCCCTGTTGCTACGCGGATCTAGAGGAAACCGACTGTGCTTTTTTGATTGGCACCAACACCGCCGAATGCCACCCGATTGTCTTCAACCGCCTGCGCAAACACCACAAGCGCAACGAACATGTCAAGCTGATCGTCGTTGATCCGCGCCGCACCCCCACCGCTGAGGTGGCGGATCTCCATTTGGCCATTCGCCCCGGCACCGATATTGACCTGATGCACGGCATTGCCCATCTGCTGCTGCAGCGCGGCGATCTAGATGTGCCGTTTATCGATGAATGCACCAGCGGCTTTTCCCACTATGCCGACGTCCTGCGCCATTATCCGCCCGAGCGCGTAGCCGCCACCTGCGGTATTCCTTTAGAGGATCTGCAGCAAGCGGCGGATTATTGGGGGCAGGCGAAGCGGGTGCTGTCGCTCTGGTCGATGGGGCTCAACCAGTATGCCGAAGGCACAGCTAAGGTGTGCAGTCTGATTAACCTGCACTTGATGACCGGCAATATTGGCAAACCGGGTACCGGCCCCTTCTCGCTAACGGGACAGCCCAACGCCATGGGGGGGCGCGAAGCCGGTGGCCTATCGCACCTGTTGCCAGGCTACCGCTCGGTGAAGAATCCCGAACATCGCCGTCAGGTTGAACAATATTGGCAGTTGCCGGACGGGCAGATATCTCCCACGCCGGGCCGCTCTGCCTGGGAGATGATTCGAGGGCTGGAAAGCGGCGCGGTGAAGATGCTCTGGGTTGCGGCGACCAACCTTGCCGTGAGTATGCCCGACCTGCAGCGCACCCATGCTGCCTTGAAGCGATCGCCCTTCACGGTCTACCAAGACGCCTACTATCCCACAGAAACGGCAGCCTACGCCCATCTGCTCCTACCGGCGGCTCAGTGGGGCGAAAAAACGGGTACCATGACCAACTCCGAACGGCGGGTCACCCTTTGTTCTGCTGTGCGGTTGCCGGTGGGTGAAGCCAAGGCCGATTGGGAAATTTTTGCCGAGGTGGGTCGCCGTCTAGGATTTGAGCAGCAGTTTTCTGCGACTACCCCGGCTGAGGTGTATGCCGAATTTGTGCAACTCACCGGCGATCGCCTCTGTGATATGACCGGCATCAGCCACGATCGCTTACTAGACCAAGGGCCGGTGCAATGGCCCTATGCTGAACAATCTACCGACTGGCAGACAAGCGATCGCCGTCTCTATACCGATCGCCATTTTCCCACCCCCGATGGCCGGGCCCGATTTGCAGCGGTTCATGCTCGCGGTCTGTCAGAACCTAGCGATCCTGACTATCCCCTGGTGCTCACCAACGGCCGCCTCTACGGCCATTGGCATACCCAGACCCGCACCGGTCGGATTGCGAAAACCGCCGCCATGCATCCAGCTCCGTTCCTAGAAATTCACCCCAAAGATGCAGCTCCGTTCAATCTCCAGGAAGGCGACTGGGTGGAAGTGCGATCACGGCGCGGCTTGGTTCGCCTACCGGTGACCATTACGAAAGCGATCGCCCCCGGTACGGTCTTCATGCCCATGCATTGGGGCGCAATCTGGGCCGATGATGCCGAGGTGAATGCCCTCACCCACGCGGCCCTTTGCCCCAGCTCTCTGCAGCCAGAACTGAAGGCCTGTGCTGTGAACCTTACCCCTGTGCGTCGCTTGGAGGAGGCGATCGATCAGCAACGCATTCCCCAACCCTCACCGTTACTGAACTGTTGATACCCAATCCAGTATCCAAGAGAAGCAGCGATCGCCGCCAGGTTGAACCCCTTTGCCTGAGTGATGTTGGGTTCTAACTCTCGACAACGATCATCCGGTTAAAGGATTGGATCTAGACAGCAAGAAACGGGTGGTGGAATTGTCCAACCATCGGTACAGTGAGGGTGATAGGGAGCGGCACCAGACGACACCATGACCTCTTCAGCAGATACCAACCTCAATCAGCAGGACACCTACGAACGCATCGCAGCAGCGATCGCCTCCCTCGCCAAAACCCAAGAACGGCTGATGGGGGTCGGCCAACTGATGATGCCCCTCTTCTTCGCCAGCAATGCTATCTATCCCCGCGCCGTCCTGCCCGACTGGCTTCAGATTATGGCCGACGCCAATCCCCTGACCTAC
>RECH01000319.1 GCA_007694125.1 Leptolyngbya sp. DLM2.Bin15 | reverse complement strand
GCCGCTGCGGTGAGGCCACCGATGCCCGCACCAATCACCACCACAGGGCGTTGGGCGTCTGCTCCATCGTCTGGAAGCATGTCTATAGGGTCGCGATCGCTGGAGAGCTGAGGCATGGCAGGTTAGGCGGTTAATTAGGCGGTTAATAATGAGACGATGATTTACATTACTTAATACTTTGATCCTACGAGATTCGAGCCTTGACTGCAAACCTTTGGTGAATTGGGGAAAGATCTGCTGCATTGCAGGGCAAGCTAGCCCAAGAGAGCAATCCTCTCAGGGGAATTGGTTGCCGATGTATCGGACAAGACCCCATCTAGGTGTGTAAGGTAAAAGGTGCGATCGCCCCCGGCTGGATCAGAATTCTCGGGATTTCTACGGATCTGGTCAGCTAGCCTACTGCGCGGACGCATCATTGACGATTAAGATAGATGAAGCGGTACCGCTCCATAGGTGTTTATGACGTTTACGCTAACTGGGTCAGATTCGATTACTGGCTTGACTGCTCCAACGGTTCATCGGTTATCCAACGGGTTAACCATTGTGGCAGAGCAAATGCCCGTTGAGGCTACCAATCTCAGTCTTTGGCTAGGAGCTGGATCAGCCGTTGAGTCCGATGACATCAATGGCATCGCCCACTACCTAGAACATATGATTTTCAAAGGCACGCGGCAACTGCCGACCGGGCTCTTTGAGCGCACCGTCGAACAGTGCGGAGGGGCTACCAACGCCGCCACCAGTCAAGACTATACCCACTACTACATCACCGCCGCCCCCGACGATTTTGCCACCCTAGCTCCCCTGCAAATCGAGATGGTGCTGAATGCCGCCATTCCCGACGCTGCCTTTGAGCGAGAGCGATCGGTCATTCTCGAAGAAATTCGTCGTTCCCACGATAATCCTCGCCGCCGCAGCTTCTACCGATCCATGGAAGCTGCGTTTCAGCACTTGCCCTATCGCCGTCCGGTCTTAGGGCGCGAAGAAGTCGTCCGATCGCTCACGGCGCAGCAGATGCGCGACTTCCATCACACCTGGTATCGCCCCCAGTCCATCACCGCTGTGGCCGTGGGCAACCTGCCGGTGGAGGACTTGGTGAGCATTGTGGCCGATGGCTTTGACACCGCCTTGGCAGAGCGATCGCTTCAAGATCGTCCCCTAGAGATCGAACCATCCCTGACCCGGCCGTCCTACCTAGCCGCCGAACAACCCTTTGAGACCATCCAGCGCTACGACTACGAAGATCCCACCCTGCAGCAGGCCCGGCTAAGCCTGATGTGGCGGGTGCCCGGCATGGATGAAGTGCATCACACCTATGCCCTAGATGCGATCGCCTATATCCTCGGTCAGGGTCGGACAGCGCGGCTGGTGCGCGATCTACGGGAAGAGCGGAAGTGGGTGACCAGCGTATCCGCCACCAACATGACCTATGCGCGGCAAGGCATCTTTCAAATCACTGTGCAGTTGCCGACAGAGGCGATTCCTAATGTAGAACAAGCGATCGCCCACCACCTGCAGTCGCTCCAGACAGATGCCATTCAAAACGAAGAGCTAGAGCGGGTGCGCACCCTGGTTGCCAACCAATACATTTTTGGCAACGAAACCCCCAGTAACCGCGCGGGGCTCTACGGCTACTACCACACCCTCGTGGGCGACCTTACCCCAGCGCTGAACTACCCGGCCCGCATCCGCGCCCTGGATGCCATCGATCTGCAGCGTGCCGCGCAGCAGTATCTCTCGCCGCAGGCCTGCGGCATTGTTGTTTCCAAACCAGCCTCCTAGCCCCATGTGGACTGACATTGCCACCCATATCAGTCAAGTTACCGATACCCCCTTTCAGGTCAAGCACCACCGTCCTGTAGGCGGAGGCTGCATCAACCAGGCCTATGCCCTAGACGGGGGCGATCGCGCCTTTTTTGTGAAGCTCAACCAGGCTAGCCAAATCGGCATGTTTGAAGCCGAAGCCTTGGGGCTCAAGCAAATCTACCAATCCCAAACCATCCGCGTTCCACGGCCCATCTGCTGGGGAACCACCGATAGCCGGTCTTACCTGGTGTTGGAGTGGCTGAATTTTGGCTATGGCACCCATCAGTCCTGGGAGGATATGGGGCGGAATCTAGCGGCCATGCATCGCGTCAGCAGCGATCGCGGCTTTGGCTGGGATCAGTCCAATACCATTGGCGCAACTCCCCAGCCCAATCCCTGGAGCCAGAGCTGGCTCGACTTTTTTCTTCAACATCGCATGGAACACCAGTTCCGCCTAGCCGCCCGCCGAGGTGGCCATTTCCCCCAGCAGGCCGCACTGATGGCCGCCATTCCCGACCTGCTAGCAGGCCATGATCCCCAACCCTCCCTCGTCCACGGCGATCTTTGGTCAGGCAATGCATCGGTCACCGTCGAGGGTGAACCGGTGATTCTCGATCCAGCCACCTATTTTGGCGATCGCGAAGTGGATATTGCCATGACCGAACTGTTCGGACGGTTTCCCAACGAATTTTATAGCGCCTACCAATCCGCCTATCCCCTCGACCCCGGCTACGATCGCCGCAAAACCTTGTATAACCTGTATCACGTCATCAACCACTTCAACCTCTTTGGTGGTGGCTATGAGTCCCAAGCCAACAGCATGATGTCATCCCTACTACGATAGGCCACCGCCTATGTTATGCTAGAGATGACTCGGACTCATGCAGTTACAACGCCTCAATCTTGTCAGGGCCGGAAGGCAGCAGCAATACGGGATGCTTGTAATAGGCGTGAACTCCGGGTCACCTTTGTTTTAAACCAAGGTTTGACCTCGACATCCCTTCACCGTCTGGTCAACCGCAGTACTTGAATCCCGCGACAGAATCTCGACACCTCAGCTTGACTCAGCCCCAATCGGTATCTGTCTCAAATCAAAAGACGGTGCGTTACGGCTTCGCCTAACGGCACCCTACAGGAGATGCGACCGAGCCGGTGGCATCTCCGTTCATCTGAGCTGGTTGAGGTAGGGTTGTTGGTGTCTCTATAGTTGAACTAGAGAAGCGCGATCGCCCCTAACCCTTAAGAAACTCCACCAGTTCCTGCAATTTCTCCCAGGCAGCGCCGCTTTCCAAAATGGCCCGCGCATGGTCAATGCCTTGGCGGTAGGCAGCTTGGGGCGTCTCAGCAGCGATCGCTCCCCCCACCTGCAACGCCAGCGCCGCATTCAGCGCCACCACATCCATCTGGGCCGCTGTACCTTTGCCCTGCAGCACCGCTGAGAGAATGTCTACGTTCTCCGAGAGCTCTCCCCCCTTCAGAGCCGCCGTCGAGGCTGCCGTCAGACCCAGGTCTTGGGGATTGAGGGTCAAGGTTTCTACCCGTCCTTGGCTGACGATCGCTAGATCGGTGAGATCCGCCAGACCGGCTTCATCTAGCTTTTCCCGGCCGTGCAGCACAATCGCCTGCTCCATGCCCAGTTGGTTCAGCGCCTCCGCCATCACCGGCACCAGCGCCGAGTCGAACACCCCCAGCACCTGTCCCGTGGGCTTGAGGGGATTCACCAAGGGGCCCAAGAGGTTGAAAACCGTTCGCACCTTCAGGGTCTTACGAATCGGTACCACCGCCTTCATCGCCGGATGCCAGCCTGGGGCAAACAGGAAGGTAATACCTACCTCCTGCACCGCCTCCTGCACTCGACTGAGGTCAGCTCCCAAATTAATCCCTAGGGCATCCAGCACATCTGCCGAGCCCACCTTGCTCGACGCAGCCCGGTTCCCATGCTTGACCACAGCAACGCCCGCCGCCGCCGCCACAAAGGCCACGCAGGTGGAAATGTTAAACGTCGATGCGCCATCGCCCCCCGTGCCGCAGGTATCAATGCGAGGCGTTGGTAGAGCATCGAGGGTGAACTGCTCGCCCATGGATTGGGATTGCAGCACCTGAGCCATGCCGGCCAGCTCTGGGGCAGAAACACCCTTGGCTTGAATCGCTGCCAGAATGGCTCCCGACAACACCGGCGGAATGGCATCCTCCAGCCATCCCTGCATCAACGCCGCCGCCTGTTGGCGATCGAGGGATTGGCGATCGAGGAGTTGGGATAAACAGGATGACCAGTCGATAGCGGCTGAGGAAGAAACGGCACTCATAACGGTTATGTGATAAAACGACAGGCGGATGGTATCCCTGCAAGGCAAGTGTCGGATTGGCCTACCTCTCCAGCAACCCTAGGCAGGAGTTTTGAGGGTCTGGGCGACGACGGTAGCCAAGGCTGCTCGCACACCGCTGACCACGTGATCTTGCTGGGCTGGGGTGAGTTCAGGGAACATGGGTAACGATAACACCTGTTGGGCCACCTGTTCGACCACGGGCAACTGGCCTGCTGAATAGCCCAAATCTGCATACACCGGCTGTTGGTGTAGTGGGATGGGGTAGTAGATCATTGAACCAATGCCCTGGGCCTGCAACTGCTGGCGGATGGCTTGGCGGAGGTCAGGGGCAGCGGTCTCGGCTGTGAGCCGCAGGGTGTATTGATGCCAAACGGATTCTCCACCGGCGATCGCCCTTGGAGGAGCTACGCCATCGATCTGAGACAGGGCGTCATAGTAACGGTCAGCGATCGCCTGCCGTTGTGCATTCCAGCCATCGAGATAGCGCAGTTTGATGGTCAAAATCGCGGCTTGGATAGCGTCTAGGCGGCTATTGAGCCCCACAACCGTATGGCAATAGGTTTGGGGTTGCCCATGGTTGCGCAGGAGGCGGATTTTTTCAGCGATCGCCCCATCGGAGGTGGTCACCGCTCCGCCATCGCCGCAGGCTCCCAGATTTTTGGTGGGATAGAAGCTAAAACAGCCAACCTGGCCAAAACTACCCACCTTCTGCCCCTGCCATGTAGCGCCTGTTGCCTGGGCACAGTCTTCAATGACAATCAAATCATGGGCTTGAGCGATCGCCATCAGCCGGGTCATATCCACCGGCTGGCCAAACAGATGCACAGGCATGATGGCCTTGGTGCGATCGGTGATGGCGGCTTCTACCTGATTAAGATCGAGGTTATAGGTATGGGCATCGATGTCCACAAACACGGGGGTGGCCCCCACCGCGCTGATCATTTCCGCCGTGGCAATGAAGGTAAAGGGCGACGTGATCACCTCATCGCCGGGGCCAATGTCGTAGGCCCGCAGCGCTAACAGTAGGGCATCGGTGCCAGAATTACAGCCAATGCAATCCGCCGTACCGATATAGGCGGCAAACTGCTGCTCAAAGGTTTGCACCACAGGGCCATTAATATATCGCCCAGAGGCGAGGATATCCGTCACCGCTTGGCGGATGTCGGGCTCCAAAATTTGATATTGCTGCGTTAAATCTAACGGTGGAATATAGTTCACTCGCTTACACCACAATCATGTTGTATCAGACAGCCACAGGCTATTGGGATCATGCCAGAAACTGGGCGATCGCGCTGAGTCTCCCAGAAAAGAATCGCCAGGGTTGTTGCCCGAAGGGCAGGACTACCCAGCTCATTCGTTTTGACTAGGAGGCGGAACGGGCTCTTGATCCAAGACTTCGATGTAGGCAGGGGGGACATAACCAGACAGACTTGGAACATAGCGCCCAAATAGGGTACCGTCGGCATTGTATACATTAATCTCGACCCTAGCCGTATTTCCAACCTGAGCAATTTGATAGAGGATGGTGTCCATGGAAGCCGGTAGGGGCATCGAGGAAGTGGTGGGCTGAGGGAAGCTAGCCGCATTGGCTTGATAGGCAGGAGTTAACCGCAACTGCACATCTTCGCGACTGACTTGGTAGGTACAGCGGGCATTATTCTCGCCACATAGTTTACTCAACTCAGCCTCCGCGGCTTGGGCAGCGATCGCCAACCGGAGATTCTGCCTTGCATCTTCTAGGGCCAGGGCATAGGAATTCACCAACGGCTGCACCTGGTCATGGTAAGCCGAATCCGCCGGCACCTGCTGGGCATTAGTCAACGCATTCTGCCAGGCCGCCACCGCCTGAGACCACTGCTCTTGCTGCTCATAGGTCGCTGCCTGATCGGCCAACTGTAACGATTGTCGATAGACCGTAGTGGATAGTTCCTCTTGGCTCAGGCGATCGCGAATGGTTGACATGCGGGTATTGTAGAGCGCCAGCAGCTGCTGGGCTTCGGCATGGCTCATGGTGTGAGCCGGCACAGGCTGCAACATACCAATAGCAATTTGCCAGGTTGTATAGGTACTTTGCCACCGCTCTGGGGAATCACTGCCTGCTTCTTGATCATTGGCGCGCTGGGCCATTTCCCTCGCCGATCGCACCCGACTTTGGGCTTCTTGCTCCATCTGAATGCGTTGGTTAATGGCCGCCAAGTTAGCGCTATATTCATCAAGCTTTTGCTGGGCCAACCCATGCATCGGACTATCGGCAGGCACCTCCTCCAACTGGGCGATCGCCGATTCCCACAGGTCTCGAATCTCTTCCCAGGTGGCGATCGGATGGGGCGGATTTTGGCTGCGCTGAGCGGCGTCAAAAGCATCGGTTTGGGCGCTCACCACACGGCCGACCGCCTTGACATGTTCATCATAGCGATCGCGCTGGGCCAAGGCATCCTCGTAATATCCAGACCACTGAGGCACCACCGTTGTTAGATAGCTAGCCTCCGTCAGTTGCGAATAGATAGCCTTAACATCCGCCGCCGATGTAGCAGACGCCATCTGCCCTTGGGACTGGGTGAAGAGCTCCTCAGCCTGCAGCAGCGGAGGACAGCTTCCCAGCACACAGGGACGGCTCAGCACATAGGCCGCCACCCCCGCCACCATGACCAACCCCGCTACCAAAGCACCCAGCCGCCAAGGCAGCTTCGTGGATCGCTGGTTAGGCGATGCGTCCTGAAGATCCTCCTCTTCCATGGCAGACTCTGACGACCAGCGCGCCAGCTCATCCTCGGAGAGCAGTTCAGCCGTCTCGTCGTCGGTTAGGTCTTCAACCGGAGCGATCGCTTCTACTTGAAAAGGATGAAATGCATAAGGTTGGGGCTGCTCCTCCACCCGTAGATAGAGCTGCACCGCCAGGGTGGAGACATCAGTCAGGAACGGATCCAGTAAATCGTCCGTCTGAGCAGTGAGTGCCTTGCGCAAGGTCGAAAAGGCCCGCTTAGCGTCCAGCGAGACGTCTGGAGGATGCTGGGCCAGCACCAACAGTTTGTCCTGTTTGATCACACATCGCACTTCGACCGGTACCGGCACCTCTTGTTGCAGAGTGTCTTGGAGGTACTGACCGAGCGATCGCAGTTGGGATTGGTAAGATGCCGTTTCCATCACGCTAAACCTACGACGTTAAGCCAGCGACAGCGGGAGACCATTGATCCTTAAACATACCTCTCATGCCCCTAGAATCCAACCACTATCAGGATACAAGGGCAGAGCCCAAGACGCACCAGCGTTCAGCGATATACTAAACATGATTTGAACCCATTTCAGCTTAAACATTCATTCACAAAACTGCCACTAGCCCATTCTCTCACCCATAGTTGCGTCCCTCACCTGACATGAGACGCTAGGGTGGTAAGTGGGAGGGCGTAACGATGGGCAGGCATGTCGGCTTCGCTCATGTCAGCTTCGCTCAATGCTCCAATCCTGATGAGCAGAGGGTTGAGCGGAGTCGAAACCCGGCACCTGAGCTTTATTGAATCGAGTCCACCTACGATCAGGAATCATGTATGACCGGCCGCGATCGCCCTGGTAACCTTGTTCAGTGCTCCACCGTGAGAGAACACTAGGTTCAGCCTAGGAGAATGCGGCGTCTTAGAGGTTTGGTATGAACATTCTCATTGTTGAAGACGAGGCAGATATTAGCCAATTGATCCGGCTCTATTTGGAGAAAGAGGGCTTTACCTGCGCAGACTGTCGGGATGGGCTCACCGCCATCCAGCTCTTTCAAGAACAACAGCCTGATTTGATCATTCTCGACTTGATGATTCCGGGGTTAGACGGGCTAGAAGTCTGTGCCCGTATTCGCCAGCAGCCTGGCAGTAAGGATCCCTTCATCCTCATGCTGACTGCCAAGGGAGAAGAACTTGATCGGATCATTGGCCTGTCCACCGGCGCAGATGACTATATGGTCAAACCCTTTAGCCCTCGGGAACTCGTCGCTCGGGTGCGGGCCCTGCTGCGGCGATCGCTCCGCCATGGAACCCAGGGGCAGATTTATGAAACACCCAACTTCTGGGTTGATCTCGATCAACGTTCAGCCCAGCGACAGCAAGACGGTCAACTCACGCCCCTCGATCTCACCACCCTAGAGTTTGATCTATTGTCCATGTTCATCAGCTACCCTGGGCGAGTGTGGAGCCGCAGCCAAATTATCGATCGCATCTGGGGCAGCGATTTCTATGGCGATGAACGGGTCGTCGATACCCACATCGCCCGCCTGCGCAAAAAGATCGAGCTGGATCCAGCCCAGCCCGCTTTCCTCAAAACCGTCATTGGCGTGGGGTATAAATTTGAAGATGGCTAACTGGGGATTGCGATCGCGCCTATTTTTCTCCCACATCATCGTCATGGTGATGGGACTGAGCGTGCTGATTATCATGGGCAAGTTTTCATCCCCACGCTTTTTCATCATCTACCTACGGCAAATTGAAGGCGAGGGCTACACGGTGCAACAGGTGCGCACCCAGCTCATCCAAGGGTTTGAAACCGCTTGGAGTCGGGGGGCTCTCTGGTCTGTGGTGGTGGGAGCATCCGCTGCCGGTGGGCTCAGCTACTGGTCATCTCGCCGCATCATGCAACCGCTAGAACAGATGGAGAGCATCACCCAGAAATTTTCTACCGGACACATGGATGCCCGCGTCCCCTCTAGCGAAATTCCCGAACTCGATCGCCTAGCCTCGGGCTTCAACCGCATGGCCGCCGACCTCGAAGGCGTCGAACAACGGCGGCGAGACCTGGTTGGCGACCTCGCCCATGAATTGCGCACGCCCTTAACCATCGTAGAAGGCTACCTCGAAGGCTTGGCTGACGGTACCTTACCTCTCTCTGATGATGTCTACCAAAAACTCATCCGAGAAACGCGGCGGATGCGGCGACTAGTCAATGATCTGCAAGAACTCTCCAAGCTGGAAGCTGGCTCTCTGCCCATTAACGCCATCCCGCTGAACCTACAGCCGCTGCTGATCACGGTGATTGAACGATTTTCCAGCCAACTCGCCGACGATAGTCCTACCTTATCCCTCGACTATCCCGCAGATATCCCCATGGTACTCGCGGATGCTGAACGGGTGGAGCAAATTCTTGGCAACCTGATTGGCAATGCCCTGCGCTATACCCCCGCTGGCACTGTTACGGTACAGGTGACCGCAGAAGCAAGCCAGGTATGGGTTGCTATCACAGATACAGGGATTGGCATTGCGCCAGAAGACTTGCCCCATGTTTTTGAACGATTTTGGCGCGCCGATCGCTCCCGCGATCGCCATTCTGGGGGCAGCGGTATCGGCCTAGCCATCTGCCGCCGCCTGGTAGAACTACAAGGTGGCGTGATTGAGGTTACGAGTGATCTGGATCAGGGCAGCACGTTCCGATTTTGTCTACCCACAGCACCCTAGCGACATTTATCTTTCTAGGGAAATTAATTAGATCTACCGATGTACATAAATTTTGTCTTTAACTTTGCAGTAGTTTTACGGTTTAACCTTAGTCAGATAGCTCTCAAATAGAAACCGATAGCTCTACAGAACCACCTCGTGATGATGAAGATTTGCTGAAGCTATCTAAATCATGCTCAACAGCAACTGCGGTATCGTGTAATATGTGTCTAATCTTTTTGTTTAAAAATCCTCAAAAAATCAATCTACATAACACTCCTATTGCTATTGGGTGACATGCCCTAGTAAAACTTCACATAACATCCTACTAAGAGTAACGATGCAAGCCAAAGAGTGTGCAAGTTAAATGGTGGTTGTGTTGACTGATGACTTTTTTAGGGAATACTGATCTCAGTGAAATTGATGAAGACATAGCCTACTTCAGGAACCTAGTGTCTTTTTTACTATCCAACTGTTAACATCTCTAAAATCATGAGCATTGTTGACATTGGCTGAGCGGCAGTTTAGTGGGAATTTTCAGCATGGCAGTTAAGGACTCCTCAGAATACTGTGAAAACCTGAATTACAGTTTCCTATTATTGGTGCACATTATTTGTGCTGATCAGCAAATCCACAGCCAAGAATCACGGGCACTGCGGGATCTTGCTCAGCAAACACATGTCAATGAATTGACACTCCAAGAGATGGAGAAAATCCTAGGGCAAGATGCCACCCACATCTCCTTTGAAGACTGTGCACGAAATGTTCCCGTAGGTCAGCGCAGTGAGGTTCTGAGGCAAATATTGGCGATCGCTTACATTGATGGCTATTTTTCGCCACTGGAACGGGAGGTTGTCGATCAAGTTGCTCAGATGTGGGGTATCTATGAGCATGAAATCGAGCAGATGCTTGAAGACGCCCAAGGCTTCAGCCAATGGCGTACTAAGGATAATTCTGTTGTTGATGAAGACAAAAGTGGGCTTTCAGTCGGGGCACGATTATTAAGAGGTGCAGAGTCTGTATTGTCAAGATCACTCATCACTAAATTGGCTGAACTAGCTCCAGAACAGATTGGAGAAAAGGTTGAGCGCCTTCAGCGTGAAATTTTACTATCTGGACCAGAGTATGACGATGCAATTCAGCAATGCGCCAAAATTGCTAGGGAAGATTTCAAGTATGCTGACCAAGCATTACGAATTACATTCTTATCACTCCGGGAACTGGGAAATGGACTTCAGCAAGTAATTCACGCTATCCAACAGAAGACCGTTGGGAAGGGAGAATATCAAACAGCAAAAAATGTAGCTAAACAACTTGAGCAAACTCGGCAAAACCTTTCGGCTGAGATTCTGCATAATTTAGAATCCGTGCGCGAGGCATTACGCTCGAAACAACGGTCACTCAACCATTTCAGTATTGCCTTCATGGGACGCACAAAAGCAGGGAAAAGTACTCTTCATGCAGTAATTACAAGAGAAGGTTGGGAGTCCATTGGTGTTGGTAAGCAACGCACAACTCGCTATAACCGAGTGTATGAATGGAAAAATATCCGCATTATTGATACACCAGGTATTGGTGCACCAGACGGAAAAACTGATGAAGAGATCGCCCGAAGTGTCATTGAAGAAGCAGATGTTATTTGCTATGTCGTAACCGATGATAGCATTCAGGAATCTGAGTTTGCATTCCTAAAGGTACTTAAGGAGAAAACTAAACCTCTAATTATTCTGCTAAATATTCAGTATAACCTTCGGGACACCCGACGATTAGAGCATTTCCTAAAAAATCCAGAGCGGTGGTTTGCGAAGGAAGGTAAAAGTGGTATTGGTGGGCACCTGAATCGAATTAATCGCTATGCCCAGCAACATTATGCTAATGACTATCTAACAGTTATTCCAGTAATGCTGCTAGCGGCTCAATTAGCACAAGAAACAGAATTCGAGAAGCATTCAAAGCAACTTTTCAAAACTAGCCAAATCCAAGAATTTCTTGATTCTATTCGAGCGTCACTAATTGACTATGGTGTTATTCGGCGATCGCAAACTCTCCTAGGATCAACGGTTGGCTCTATTAATACTCCCCATCAATGGATTACCCAGCAAGTAACTGCTTATGAAGGCTTAGCAAGACAACTTCGAGAGAAACGCCAAAATCTCAGTCAGCAACTCAAAAAGGCTGAGAAAGACCACAAAAACGAATTGCAGCAGGAAATTCGGGAGATATTTCAGACAGTATTTGAACACGTAAATCTCTTTGCAGAAGAACACTGGGAAATGAATGAACATCAAATGAGAAATGGCTGGAGAGAGGTGCTTAAAAAACTGGCATTTGAAAGTCAGATTAAGGCAGCGGCTGAAAATGCTGGTCAACATTTTCAGCATGAAGTTCAGGAAGCAATTGAAGAAATTGGTAATGAACTCAAAATCATCAATCAATTACAAAGCTCAACTTTCCAATTCTCAGAACAAGATGCTAACATTTTTGACAGGGACTTTGTTCGGATTACAGGCATGGTAATGGTTGCTGCAGGGGCAATTCTGGCATTTGTTTTTCCACCATTGGGGCTGCTGAGTGTTGCAGGAGGCATTGCAAGCTGGCTAGCTGGACAATTTAAATCACGCGATCAAAAGCGTCATGAAGCTGTTGAAAATATCTCTATCTCTCTTAGGCGGCAGTTAGATGAACAACAAGAGAAAATTCTTGAGCAGTCCAAGGAAAACTTTGAAAGCTACTGCCGATCAATAGCTTCTGCCGTTGAAAATTATTTTGAAGAATTGATTCAAGGTATTGAGGCAATAGCAAACCAACTCAAATCTGCTCAAGGAAAGTTAGCCAATGCTGCTAATTATCTGAATCGTGCTTATGCTAAACGAATTATCGACTGGGCTACAGATCAATCTGAATCCCTAACAGATGTTGCTATCAGCAAGAAAATCTGCAAAGTCAAACGAGACTTCGGGCACAGCCTTCAGTTTCAGACAAGAACAACCTTATCCCTAACTAAATCTCAGGATGAAATTTGCACGGTCTTGCAAGAAGATGTCTCCATTCAAGCCATAAAACACTAATCTAAAGGTTCTCCCATGTCTCAAAGAAATCAAACATTCAAAGCGGCTGATCTAAGTAAGAGATTTAAGGTTGCCTGCATCCAATTTGATACTCTATTAGCTTCAGCTAACTCTAAGGAGTTGGCTGCCATCCGACAAAAACTCCGTGATGGACTGCAGGAATATAAGCAGCAAGGAGCGTTAACTGTTGCATTTATTGGACAGTATAGTGCGGGTAAATCCACCATCATTTCAGCACTTACCGGACAACGAGATATCCATATTGATGCTGATATAGCTACTGATACAACAACACCCTACGACTGGAATGGAATAAAAATCATTGACACTCCTGGTCTATTTACTGACCGTGCCGATCACGATGCAATTACCTATGAGGCAATTGCTAAAGCTGATTTGCTAGTGTTCTGCCTAACACACATGCTTTTTGACACGCTTACCATCGAGAACTTTAAAAAGCTAGCTTACGACAAAGGCTATCGCTGGAAGATCATGGTAGTGATCAATAAGATGTCGGCAGCAGCAGGAGAAGAGGAGCAAAAGATTGCTAGCTATCGCCACAGTCTAAGTGAGGCTCTCAAACCTTACGCTCTTCATGAGTTTCCAACTTCATTCATTGATGCCAAGGATTACTGTGAGGGAATTGACGAGGAGGATGATTTTCTGACTGAAGTGAGTCGTTTTGATACATTCATTGCTGAACTTAATCATTTTGTAGAACGTCGATCATCTCTTACAGGCTTAGATACCCCTGTACGAATTGTACTGGGTTGCCTGGATGACGCTCAGATTGGCTTTGCTCGCAACTCTAATGAAGATACAGCATTT
>RECH01000017.1 GCA_007694125.1 Leptolyngbya sp. DLM2.Bin15 | reverse complement strand
CTTATTGAGAACAGTGTCAATAGATTTGTTGAAAAAGCTCATTCTTTCGTTCAGGATTCGGCAGATTGGGCAAGCTACTGGTCAAAATGAGAATTGCTGGTGTCAGCGCTCCTGCGTTGACACCATGCAACCCTTGTGGATTGGGCAATACCAAACCTACAAACGGGGTAAAACGGGCATTTTTCTCGCGGAGCAGCAGCAAAATGGGTGGCCCCGGTTGCGATCGCCTGGGTAGACCCTCTAGAATGGGAGACAAGTTCTACTACGGCGTTGGTGACTGCCAATAGTGTTTTATGATCTATGCCTTTTGAATAAGGGAGCTTAATCACGTTCGATGGCAGTAAACCGGGCATGACCCGGAAACTTAAAATCGGGCTTACGTTCCCACCTGGATTTTCCAGGTCAAAAACTGAGGTAAGACGGCGTTGTGGGGGACTTACCCTAAAATTTTCCAGACAAAAGCAGGGGGTGAGAATGAACTGAGTTCGTCTCCCCCCTGCTTTTATGATTGCGATCGCATTCTGTCTGGAAATGGGTATCCGAAACCTCAGGTGAGCCGTTAAAGTAGAGAGTTGAGGATGAAAATCCCACCTGAGTTTCACACCAAGGGCTACTGCCTTGCCCTACCGACGTTGAGTACAGGTTCGGTCTTGGTTGGACACTCCTATGCACCCTAGGCAACAGTCATGCCGGGTCATAGCCCCACTGTTCCCATATATCCCGTGCCCTAACTCTGTTTTTTATGACTGCTGTGCAAGATCATCTTCCCACCTCCATAGACGAACTCCAGGCTCAGCTAGAGTCTTCCACCCTACCCAAGCAACTGCAACAGCTCAGCGATATTGCCGCCGCCGGTGAGCCAGGGTTGTCGCTGTTTATGGACTTTTTACGCGATCGCCCCCCTAGCGATCGCCCCTCTGAAGTGATCATCCAAGGCACCATGTATCAATACCTGGTTGCCGATCGCCGCGACACCACCCAAGCTTTTCTTCAGCAAAATCTACCCGACGGCGTTGTGCCTTTGCAGAGCGATCGCTCCATCGACTACCGTCCTCTGCAACAGCTTCTGGCCCAGCAAAACTTTGAAGAAGCCGATCGGGTCACGCTGCAAAAAATGTGTGAACTATCGGGCGAAACAGCGATCGCTCGTAAATGGCTCTATTTCACCGAAGTGGATGGTTTCCCGATCAGCGACCTTTGCACCATCGATCGCCTATGGCTAGCCCATTCCCAAGGTAGGTTTGGCTTCTCGGTGCAGCGAGAGCTATGGCTGGGCAGCGGCAAAAACTGGGATGTTCTCTGGTCAAAAATTGGCTGGCGTACGGAAAAACTCTGGACGCGCTACCCCAATGAATTCACCTGGGATCTATCTGCCCCCCGCGGCCACCTGCCGCTCACCAACCAGTTGCGCGGCGTGCGGGTGATGGCAGCGTTGATGAAACATCCCGCATGGAGCGATCGCTAGCCGCATGCCCAATCAGACAACCGTAGAGTGCTGTTAGGCGAAGCCGTAACGCACCGCTTTGTGAGGTTTATGCGTTACGCTGGCGCTTTAGCGAAGCCATGCCGCAGGCTATACGCATCCTACCGATCGCTAGGACTTGTGCAGCAAGAACACATCGTCCCGATCCATCAAGGCTTTCTGCTTCATAAAGAATACGGAACACCACCCATAACCTGGTTTAAACTAAGGCGGCACCCCTGACGATCGCTGCTCTATGACCAGAAACTGGGCCATCTGCATTGGTATTAACGACTACTACAACCTCCAGCCGCTTCAGTATGCCGTGCAGGATGCGATCGCTGTGCGAGATTTTTTTCTCACCACAGTCAAGTTTGAGCAGGTCTTCTACTTTGCCGATGATTCGCCGCCCATCCAGACGCCTCGGGGAGAGATGCGATCGCTGCCCACCTATGCAAACCTGATGCATTTTTTCCAAAAGCGGTTTGAGAAGCCCTTCTTGGAAGCGGGGGATAATTTTTGGTTTTTCTTTGCCGGCCATGGCGAACTGCATGGGGGCCACGACTACCTGATGCCTATTGATGTGGCTCCAGGTAACATTGCCGGAACGGCGCTGCGGGTGAGTGATGTGACGACCTATCTGCGCAACTGCGGAGCTGATAATACGATTTTGCTGTTGGATGCCTGCCGCAGCCAGGGTCGCCGTCAGGGAACGGGCCTGGGAACGGAGGAGCAGCAGGGTATGGTGACGATCTATAGCTGTAGCCCTCGGGAAGCGTCCTATGAAATTGAGGCGCTGGGGCACGGCTCCTTTACCCATGCACTGCTGGAGGGGCTGACGCTGCAAGGGGAAAACAATTGCGCCACGGTGGAACGGTTGAACCTGCATCTGCGCTATCAGGTGCCGAGCCTGAATGCCCGGTATGGCAAGCCCAAGCAGACGCCCTACACGGCCGTGGAGCCGCTGGCGAAGAATTATCTGATCCTGCTGCCAGAGCAGGCGACGGTGCAGGATGTCCTGACGCTGAAATTGGAAGCACACGAGGCGGAGTCGAATGATCAGCTTGATCTAGCGAAACAGCTTTGGATTCGGGTATTGGGAGCATCGAGAGCGGATCTTCAAGCTATTACTGCACTGGAGCGAATTGCTCTAAAGCGGGTTCGTGAACTAAGTTCTCCCAAGCCAACTCCTTCAGCAGTCGGACAGCGTAGCCAAGAGCGTGCTTCTACCCCCGTGGTTGAATTTGAGGTGGCAACGCTC
>RECH01000316.1 GCA_007694125.1 Leptolyngbya sp. DLM2.Bin15 | reverse complement strand
TGGGTTACGCTGACGCTAACCCAATCTACGTGAGAATCAAGATCGCAGGAGTTTTGTCCGCCAATCAGGCGACCAAGACAGGTGTCAACGCGGGAGTGCTGGCACCATAAGACCTGTTCTTAGAACATGGTCCTATGTGAATTGCTGTGGATGGGGTGAGTCATCTCCAGCAGCTAGGCATCATAGAAGAATGTTTCTTCAGAATTGGGCGGGTTCGGTGGAGTCGGTGGACTTGGTTCTTTAGCAAGATCCACGCTCTGCAGATCTTCGACTTGGTGCTCGATGGTGCGCAGCATGTCGCTCAGGCTTGCAAGAGCCTCCATGCGAGCTTGAACCAACCCTGGCTCAGACAGGGCTCGCTCCCGAATTTCATTCACCTTAAACTGCAGTTGCTTAGCAATGCTCAGAGCATCTCGTCCCAACCGAGAGAGCTGTTGCTGCTGATAAAACTTGAGCGCTGCCCCGCGCAATACTTGCACCGTCGCCTCCTCTCCATGTTTGGAGGGCATGACCCGAAACCGCAGGAGGATACGATTTTGCTGATAGGATCGCTCAATTTCTACCTGCTGAGGTGCTTGGAGCGGTGCCGCGGGCATATGAGCCATAACCTTGAGTTCTGCCACCAGCCCATGCAGGAGCGATAGATCAATGTGCTCCATAATGGACTGCAGGACACCATTTTGGCTCCAGAGCACTCGACCATGGTGGCTTTGGCGCTCAAAATATAGACGCCCAATGCCGTCCTCTAGAATTCGCCCCAGCAGCTCTTTCAGCAGTTGTTGGGGTGGTAGAGTGCGCAAGACTTCCACAGGACTATTGCGGTGCTGCGGGTTAATTTGCAAAACCGGCAGATTATTGAGCAGAGATGCCCGCCGCGCAGCGGAAATAGGCCCCGATTCTGCGGCAGGCGAGGGCGTTGGGGCACCCATTGCCGGAGTAGGCGTAACTGGAGGACTGACGACCGGAGAATTGGTGGCCGGAGGACTGATGGCCGGGGGACTGGTGGCTGGTGGACTGATGGCGGGGGAGGCTTGGTTGGTTTGAGGGGGCGGGAGGGATGGTAGGACATGGGCCTGATCCCTTACCCGATCCATGGACTCTAGGTCATCAGGGCTATCAACAATCAGCGTTTGGCGATCGCTTTGGTTAGAGTTTTCTGACGACGGCTGTGGCTGAAGGTCTTTGGTTTTGATGGGAGTATCTAGATCTGCCGCCTCGGTGCCGGTCTGGCGGTTCGACACGTAGTTGAGATAGGCCGATAGCACAGCCTGAAGTGCAGCAGACGAAATCGACTGGGTAACCAGGGAGTAATTTAGATAAGAGACAATGCGCCTTGCATAGTCAGAGGCTGTTTGATCATCAGGGCTGACCATTCCCAGATGTAGACGGCTGCCTTCTAGATACAAAGGTAGAACCTGATGGTACAGGCAGGCTTCAAACGGCAAAACGCCGTCGATGAGGATAAAAACTTGATCCACATTCAGACGACTGGCTAGATCGTCTGGGAAATTTGACAAAACTAGCTCGTAGCTATTTCCTGTAGATTTTGACCCTGAGCGATCGCTTGGAGGAGACATGAGCGGAACTCCAGCAACAGTCTGCTTTTAGAGTGACATAGTGATGGATGCTTTAGCATAGGTAGGATGAATGGGGTGAGGTAACGCAACCCTTGCGTTCTTGGGCATGAAGCTCAACCCACGTTCAATCTCCTCCTAACACTCTAAGGGACATTGAGCAGAATACATGCCTCTAAGGACAGAACTGTTCAGTGGCCCTAGCCGCTGGCACGCAGCTCTTGAGCCTTGAGGTAGAGTTTGCTCCATTCTCCCACTACTTGATTGGTGCGTAAATTCAGAGCCTTGGCGATCGCTTCTGTGGGCTGATCGGCTTTCAATAGTTCTAGCAGACGGCGTTGGGTGGGCGATAGGTCATCCCAGTAACTCGTCCATTGTTCTGGCGTTAAGCCTAAACTATGCTCCTTGAGGGACGTGCCTAGCCAAGTGGTGACCATATCAGGGTTGTGCTTGAGCCCAAACACCCGTACGGCATGGTAGCTAATTTTTTCCCGCAGGCGATAGATTTGTTTGATAGGAACCTTGAGTATAGCGGCGATCGCTTCCTGGGACTGCCCTTCTAGATAGAGTTCTAGCCATTGGGATGCCAAGGGATCGACATGCTCCCGCAGATAATCAGCAAACTGATGTTTGACCTGATCTCGCAGCACCTGTTGTTCTGTCCAAACCTGCTGATCTTGGTAGTCGGCGATCGCTTGGTTATCCAACAAGCTCACCGGATTGTCAGAATCATCGGGCGTAATCTCTTCTGACACCAGACGGATCAAGTCTCCCGATGGCACCTGGGTCATCCCGGCCCGCTGCGATCGCCGCAGGTAGTTGACAAACCGGTAGACCAGTAGGGGTTGATTGCGAATGGGGCGCAGGCAATATTCTTCAACGCTAGCCAACATCAAGGCATTGCGCAGACGAGAGCTGGGGGTGCATTCTGAAATCCAGCGCATCTGCTGACCCATGTAGCGATCGCTTTGGATCATTTCTTGGATCACTTCCTGCAGCACGTCCATGACCGTACGGTGGCGATCGCGGGACAGGGCCACCCAGGTGCGAATTTTGCTCCGAATCAGGAATAGGCTGCCCAGCCGCTGTAGCAGTTGCTTGTAGGCCTGCGCTTGGTGAACTCGCAGGTAGCGCTGCTGCAAAATCCGGTAGCGATAATCCATAGCCTGCTGAGCAATAGCCAGATCCTCGCGACTGAACGAATCAAACCGTTCTAAATCAGCACCAAAGAGCCACCGGATAATGCTTTCTCGGCTAGCAGGGGGCTGGTCTGAACAATCGGCTTCGAGGCGCGATCGCCAGCTTTGCATCAATTCCTCAGCCAATGGCATAACGCATGAATCCTTAAAAAAGCTGTTTTACATCGATCTCAAGCCCTGTGAATGGGAACGAAATCAACCGAGGAGTTTCCAGTGTTTGCAACCGGCAACCTACTCTAGAGTGTGTCTCATTGCGGGCCGTGCGTCTGGATTGAGATCACGTTGGAATGCTGATCTCATCCGAAGCAGCCTGGCTACCTCGGAACCATGAAAACGCATCCATGCGCTTCACGGTTAGATGATGGTCTGTTGACGTTGTATCCTCCTAGGTACGTGATCGAGTTCCTTGATGTCATCTCATCAGCCATGCATGGGCCATGGGTCAATCATGGGTTGCTTCGTCATCAATGGCAGCCACCAACCGCTGTAGGGAATCGGTCAAGCGATCGAGCCGCTCTAGCATCACATCTTGGTTTTCGGCCAAGGTTTGGATGGCATCGCTCAGGGCAAAAATCTGATATCCCTGTTGCTGAACCTGCCCTGCAAGCGTGTCTACACGCGTTGCCATTTGTTCGACGGTTTCTGAGGTGGCAATCACTGATTCGCCAATTTGTTGAACAATTGATTCTAGTCGATCTAATCTAGCATCCACCTTATCGTTGCCTCACACTTTGCTGGTATTTTGCCCCGGTCTGAGGGCCCAATGAACGCTTGAATCTTCAACGCTACCCAAAAGCTGGGCAAGCCGCCACCCAATGCCTAGAAACGGCTCATGGGTTGACCTATCAAGGATCACATACAAGGATCCCCTAGGCAAAACCATCAGCGCCAGTCTGCGCAAGCTGGCTGGGTTGAATCAGCCTCACTATACAATGTCATCCATACTGTTCATTGTGCCATCCGGGCTAGGTTACACCAGCGATGCAGATTCAAGTTGATACCTTTACCGTTCATAAGCGATTTGCCTTAACGATCAGCCGGGGCACCACCTCTACGTCCACCAATCTATGGCTACGGCTTAGGGCCGATGGGCTAGAGGGTTGGGGGGAGGCCGCACCGTTTTCCATCGGCGACCATTGCCAAACGACCGATGACTTGACAGCCGGGCTAGCCAGACTTGCCCCCCTGTTACAAGAGCGATCGCCCTTGGAGCTGGTGGCTATTGAACAGGCGATGGATCAGGTGGCCCTGCCTTCGGCGGCCCGGGCCGCCCTAGATATGGCCCGCCATGACTGGATTGGCAAGCGCATTGGCCTGCCGATTTGGCACCTCTGGGGGGGCGATCGCCATCAGATTCCTCCTACCTCCGTCACCATTGGCATCAGCAGTCCGGAGGCGGCCCAGCAGCGATTGCAGCATTGGCTACAGTCTGCGCCGGTGGGGGCCGTTAAGGTCAAATTGGGCAATGCTGACGGGCTGGATGCCGATCAGGCGATGTTTGCAGCCCTGAAGGCGATCGCCCCTCCAGGGCTGAAGTGGAGCGTTGATGCTAACGGCGGCTGGAGCTTGGCCGATGCCTTGACCATGAGCCCGTGGCTGGCAGAACGGGGTGTCACCTATCTAGAGCAACCCCTAGATGCTGGACAGGAAGCTGATTTGCCGATGCTCTACGAGCGATCGCCCTTGCCCATTTTTGTAGACGAAAGCTGCTTCACCAGTGCCGATATTCCTGCCCTTGCCGATCGGGTGCATGGGATCAATATTAAGCTGATGAAATCGGGTGGCCTCACCGAAGCTCTGCGCATGGTGCATACCGCCCGAGCCTGTGGTCTACAGATTATGCTGGGCTGCTATTCCGACAGCAGTTTATCCAACACCGCCGCTGCCCAACTGGCCCCCTTTGCCACCCATCTAGATTTGGATAGCCATCTCAATCTCGTGGATGACCCCTTTGTGGGCGCAACCCTCACAGCGGGGATCCTCAGCCCCAATGATCAGCCAGGCCTAGGGGTGGAGCGATCGCCCCTTGTGGATCTAGCGATCGCCTAACCTCACCATCGAAGCGTCATCTATTCCTTCCTTCAAGCAATCCAGCCATGCTTACCCCTCAGCATCGAGTGGCCATCCTGATGCACGACGGCATCAAAACCGGCCGAGGCAAAACCGGTATTTCCCTGCTGCGCTACGGACAAATGCCGGTGGTCGCGGTGATTGACCATCAAACCGCCGGCGAATCCCTAGCAGACTGGACGGGTATTCAACGCCCTACGCCTATCGTGGCCTCCGTTAACGATGCCCTCGCCTACCAGCCCGACGTTTTAGCCATCGGCATTGCTCCCTCCGGGGGCAGCTTGCCGGAGCCGCTGCGCCAAGAGGTGCGGGCGGCCCTGACCGCTGGCCTATCGGTGGTCAACGGTCTGCACACTAGCCTGGCGGATGATCCAGAGCTGCGATCGCTGCTCACCCCACCCCAGTGGATTTGGGATGTGCGCCGGGAGCCCGAGGGGTTATCGGTGGGCAGTGGACGGGCGCGATCGTTGTCATCACGGCGCATCCTTGCGGTGGGCACGGATATGGCCGTGGGCAAAATGTCCACCGGCATTGAACTCCACCAAGCGGCCCTGTCTGCGGGACAGCGATCGACCTTTGTGGCTACGGGGCAAACGGGCCTGATGCTGGGCTATGGCGGCGTGGCGTTAGATGCCGTGCGCATCGATTTTGCCTCCGGTGCTGTGGAGCAGGCGGTGTTGGCCCAAGGGCAAGATTGCGATCTGGTGTGGATTGAAGGCCAGGGATCCTTCTTTAACCCCGCCTCCACCGCCACCCTGCCGCTGCTGCGGGGCAGTCAGCCCACCCACATGGTTTTAGTTCACCGCGCCGGCCTCACCCATATTCACAATCTGCCCCAGGTGTTGATCCCGCCCCTGGCTAGCGTGGTGCAGATTTACGAAGCGGTGGCCGCTGCCGGTGGAGCATTTACGGCTCCTAAGGTCGTCGCGGTGGCCCTAAACACCTTTGGGTTGACCGAATCCGATGCCAGACAAGCGATCGCTGATGTGCAGGACGAAACCCAACTGCCCTGCACCGACGTGATTCGGTTTGGCAGCGCTCCGATTTTGGACGCTATTCTGGCCACCGAGCCGGCCCGCTAGCCTGGCTCTAGACTAATATTGAAGAAATGTAAATTTCGCGAGCAACGTGCCATGACTGCAACGGTTGAAATCTATACCTGGAGTACTTGCCCCTTCTGCATTCGGGCCAAGATGCTGCTAGAACGCAAGGGCATTAACTACACCGAATTCTGCATTGACGGCGATGAAGCGGCGCGGGCCGAGATGGCTGACCGGGCCAATGGCCGGCGATCGCTCCCCCAAATTTTTATCAACGACCAGCATGTGGGCGGCTGCGATGACCTGCACGCCCTCGAACGCCAAGGACAACTGGATGCGATGCTGCAAGTCGCCTAATCCTCAACCGTAGTACACTGACGGCTGTACTGTGTCCCTAGCGATGCAGTACAGAGTTTCATGCGCGGAGAATCGCCCAGTGAAGTTTGCATTTATCATCGACCCGATTGAGCGCCTTGATCCGGGCCATGACACCAGCGTGGCGCTCATGGAAGCAGCCCAGCAGTTGGGCCATGAGGTGTGGATTACGACGGCAGCGGATCTCAGCGTGGCGGGCGGCCAGGCCTATGCCACCCTCACCCCGGTCATCCTCACCCCGGTAGACTTGATCGACGGCCGCTGGGTGGCGGCGACACCGTGGTATACCCTAGGCGATCGCCAGCGGCTGCCGCTGACCGATATGTCTGCTGTTTTCATGCGTACGGATCCACCGGTGACCATTCCCTACCTTTACGCCACCTATGTGCTAGATGCGGTGGATCCGAGCCAGACCTTGGTGGTCAATTCTCCGGCAGGTTTGCGGGCTGCTAATGAGAAAATGTATGCCCTGCAGTTCACCGAGGCGATTCCCGACACCATTGTCAGCAGCGACAAAGAGGTGATTCGCGACTTTGTGGAACAGCAGGGGGCGGGCGTGCTCAAGCCTCTGGGTGGTAAGGCTGGCGAAGGTATTTTATTTTTGGAATCGAGCGATCGCAACTTCAATTCCCTCATCGAAATCAGCACCCAGCGCGGCCAGTATCCGGTCATGGTGCAAACCTATCTGCCTGCGGCCAAAGAGGGCGATAAGCGAATTATTGTGCTAAATGGCGACCCGATTGGTGCCGTCAACCGCATCCCCACCGGTAAAGAATTTCGCGGCAATATGGCCGTGGGCGGTCGGGTGGCGGCGGTGGACATCACCGATCGCGAGCTGGATATCTGTCGCCAACTGGCTCCTACCCTGCAGCGAGACGGTTTGTTTTTTGTGGGCATTGACATCATCGGCGGCTACTTGACCGAGGTGAATGTCACCAGCCCCACCGGTATTCGAGAAATCGATCGCCTCAATGATGTGCGCCTAGGCCACCAGGTGATGGACTGGGTGATCCAGCGAGTTCAAGCGCTGCGATCGCCTTAGCAGGGGCGATCGCTCCACCATCATGCCATCTTGCTGCTTAGACAACAGCTTGCAGGTTAAGCAACAATTAAAATCAGACTCTAGAATAAACACAACCGATCTAGCGAAGCGGCAAGCGCATTAGGAGACAGAGCATGAGTGATTTGTGGTACCCCAGTCGTCGCATTGTCCATCTGAGTCGGCGGCGGTTGCTGCAATATGGCGCGATCACCCTTGGCACCAGCGTCTTGGCAGCCTGCACCGGCAACCAACCGACCACCAGCACCGAACCCACCGCTGCAGCCCCCTCCGAACCGGCAGCCAGCGGTGATCTTACGAAGCTCACCTTTGGCACCAACTGGTATGCCCAAGGTGAGCATGGCGGCTACTACCAAGCCGTTGCCACCGGCATCTATGAAGAGTATGGCCTCGACGTCACCGTTCAAATGGGTGGCCCCCAGGTAAATGGCACCCAACTGCTGATGGGCGGTGCCATCGACTTTTTTATGGGCTATACCTCCGACGCGATCGCTGCGGTGGCCGAAAACATTCCCAAAATTACCGTCGCCGCCATTTTTCAAAAAGATCCCCAAGTCTTGCTGGCCCATCCCGACACCGGCGTGACCAGTCTCGAAGACCTGAAGGGTCGCCCCATCTTCATCTCGTCGGCTGCCAACGTCACCTACTGGCCCTTCCTGGCAGCTAAGTATGGCTTCACCGAGGATCAAAAACGTCCCTACAACTTCAACCCCGGCCCCTTCCTAGCCGATACCAACTCCGCCCAACAGGGCTACCTGAGTTCTGAACCGCTGAAAATTGCCCAGGAAGGTGGCTTCGAGCCCATCGTCTTCCTGCTCGCCGATTATGGCTATAACCCCTACGCCACCACCATCGAAACCCGTCGCGAATTGGTGGACAGCGATCCTGATTTGGTGCAGCGCTTTGTAGATGCGTCGATCAAGGGCTGGTATAGCTACTTCGAGGATCCGGCTCCGGGCAACGAGCTGATCAAGCAAGATAACCCGGAAATGTCGGACGATCAGTTGGCCTATAGCCATGAAAAGATGCAGGAGTATGGCATTGTTCTATCCGGCGATGCAGAAACCTTGGGCATTGGTGCCATGACCGAAGAACGCTGGCAGGCCTTTTTTGAGTCGTTGGTGGAAGCGGGTATCCATGACGCCGATCTGGACTATACCCAAGCCTTTACCCTCGACTTTGTAAACAAGGGGAAAGATTACTACCTCAATTCCTAACCTCTTGGCGTGAGGGGGCGATCGCCATTGCGCACAACCAAGGAGCAACTTGGGCATCCTAACCTTAAGGTGATCATGGCCCCACTCTGAGCGATCGCCCGCTGTTGTTTCATCCTTTCTGGTTATGACCTTTCCTTCTGCCATTCGTCTGCGCCATGTGGGTAAAACCTATGCCAACGGCACAGTTGCCCTAGACGATGTCAATTTGGCGATCGCCCCCACGGAGTTTGTGAGCTTGGTGGGGCCATCGGGCTGCGGCAAAAGCACCGTCCTGCGCCTGATTGCCGGACTGAGTCCCCTCACGACGGGGGATGTGCAATGGGGCGATATATCCCGCGATCGCCTTTCCTTTGTCTTTCAAGACGCGTCCCTGATGCCCTGGGCCACGGTGCAGGATAACGTGCGGCTACCGCTGCGGTTGGCCGGTGTGCCTAAGCCAAAAGCCGAGGCAGCGATCGCCAACGCCTTGAGCATGGTTGATCTTCAGGGTTACGAACGCGCCTACCCCCGCCAGCTATCCGGCGGCATGAAGATGCGGGTGTCGATTGCGCGATCGCTGGTGACCCAACCCAGCCTGATGCTGATGGACGAACCCTTCGGGGCCCTGGATGAAATGACCCGCAGTCGGCTGAATAGCGATATTCTCCACCTCTGGGAAACCCAGCGATGGACGGTTGTCTTTGTCACCCACAACATCTACGAAGCCGTCTACCTCTCCCAGCGGGTGGTTGTCATGGCAGCTCGACCGGGGCGGATTGTCGCCGATATTGCCATTGACGCGCCCTATCCCCGCAATGACGCCTTTCGCACCTCTCCCCTCTTCAACGACTATTGTCGTGACGTGGCCCAGCAGCTTGCCGAAGCCTCCCTGGGAATGCCACCCCTAGCCGACCTACGCCAGATCTAATCAACCCAAGCTGAGGATAGCTGCCATGCTGCTCCGCTACTTCGTTGTGGCTCTCCTAGAGTTGCAAAATATGTGCTTGAATCGAGGCATCCGTAGGTTGAAAGACCTGCCTGTTCTGCGGATCCTGTATGATTTTTTCAGTTCTCGCCTGTCTGCTATGACCGTCCCACCCCTCTCCACCGCCGACTCGCCCACCCGAACCGCTCCATCTGTCAAACCCCGAGGCGATCGCCTCCAGGTGTTGACCTGGCTCACCTCCAGTGAAGTCATTGCCCCCGTCGTCGTCGGTATTTTGGTGCTGATCGGCTGGGAGCTGGCCGTCCGGCTCACCAATACACCGCCCTATCTATTGCCGGGCCCCTCTCTGGTGTTCACCACCCTGATCCAAGACTGGCATCAGCTTTTTCCTTCCCTCATGGTGACCCTGCGGATTACCACGATCGCCTTCATTGCCGCAGCCCTTTCAGGCTTACTCATTGCTGTAGTATTCGCCCAAAGTAAATGGATTGAACGCAGCTTATTTCCCTATGCCGTCATTTTGCAAACCACGCCTATCGTAGCGATCGCCCCGCTGATTATTATCTGGTTTAGGAACAATACCATCATGGCCCTCGTGGTCTGCGCTTGGATTATTGCCCTATTCCCGATTATTTCCAATACGACCCTGGGTCTCAAAAGCGCTGATCATAACCTCGTCAATCTATTTAAGCTCTACAATGCCTCCCGCTGGCAGACCTTGATTTACCTGCGCTTGCCCAGCGCCCTCCCCTACTTTTTGGGCGGCCTGCGCATTAGCGGCGGGCTGGCCTTAATTGGTGCTGTGGTTGCAGAATTTGTGGCCGGTACCGGTGGGCAGCGATCGGGCATTGCCTACCAGATTTTGATGTCGAGCTATAACCTGCAAATTCCCCGCATGTTTGCAGCCCTGATCCTCACCACTGGCTTAGGCGTAGCTATTTTTGTGACCCTCACCCTCCTATCCGACCTATTGCTACGTCACTGGCACGAAAGCGCCATGACCCAAGAGTCTTAACCACCTATGATTCCTGAAACTTCATCCTACTGGCTCCGGAATGCCAGGGTTCCCCAAGCCCTGCTCAGCGACCAGAGCCAAGCGATCGCCCCCGTCATTCCCCACCTGGCCGCCGCCCCGGTCTGGGAAGACCTAGTTGCCCTCGATGTGCATATCCAAGATGGCCAAATCGCTCATCTCCGTCCCAGCGGCGGCGAGATCGAGGAACCATCAACGGATCTCCAGGAGGGTCTTGTCTTTCCTGGCTTTGTGGATATTCATACCCATTTGGATAAATCCCACACCTGGACACGCACCCCCAATCCCGACGGGACGTTCATGGGTGCCCTCACCCACATCGAAGCAGATAAGCGCTATTGGACTGAAGACGACCTTTATCAACGAATGGACTTTGGGGTGCGCTGTGCCTACGCCCAAGGCACCGTTGCCATTCGCACCCATTTAGATAGCTTTGAGAACACGATTGCCGCTAGCTTATCGGCCTTTCGACAGTTAAAAGCAGCCTGGAGCGATCGCGTCATCCTAGAAGCCGTAGCGCTGACAACGCTCGATAACTACGCCACCCCTTGGGGAGAACAGCTTGCCGATGCCATGGCAGAGGTGGGTGGCATCATGGGCGGGGTGCCGGTGATGAACCCTGACCTGGATGCCCAGCTCGATCGCATCTTTGCCATCGCCAAAGAGCGACAGATGCCCCTCGATTTTCACACCGATGAAACCAACGATCCTGCTTCCATCACCCTGCGTCAGGTGGCGATCGCTGCCCTGCGCCATGAGTTTCCCCATACCATTCTCTGTGGGCATTGCTGTAATTTATCGGTTCAGTCTGAAGATGAAGCCAGCAAAACGCTGCATCTTGTCAAAGAAGCGGGTATCAATATCGTCAGCTTGCCGATGTGCAATCTGTTTTTACAGGATCGTCAGCCTCAGCGAATGCCGCGTTGGCGAGGCGTAACCCTGCTCCACGAGTTACGGGATCAAGGAACTCCTGTGGCGATCGCCAATGACAACAGCCGCGATGCCTTCTTTAGCTATGGCAACCATGATGGCCTAGAGGCCCTGACCCAATCGGTGCGCATCGCCCAACTCGATCGCCCTATTGGCACCTGGCCCCGCGCCATCACCCGCACCCCAGCAGAGATCATGGGAATTGCGGCTGGCGAGATTGGTGTGGGGCGATCAGCCGACCTGATCCTCTTCTCAGCCCGCAACTTTAGCGAACTGTTCTCCCGACCCCAGAGCGATCGCCGCGTGCTCCGCCAAGGGAAAGCGATCGCCACGACCTTGCCAGATTATCGAGAGCTGGATCATCTGGTGCCCTATTAAACGGTTCAGCAGAATATGTGATAGAGGACGCTCGCCCGCTCAACAGTCAACGTTTTAGGTTAGATCAGCCACCCATAATCATCTTCTTCAAGAACTCTAGCTTACCTGCATAGGGAGCATAGCGTCCTTTAATATCCAGCCAGAATGAAGATGACAAGACACTCTTGCGATGGGAAAAGGTATCAAAGCTCGCCTTGCCGTGGTAGCTGCCCATGCCGCTCTCTCCCACACCCCCAAAGGGTAGATTAGACGCCGTTACCTGCATCACCGTATCATTGATGCAAACCGTGCCAGACGAGGTTGCCGAGAGTATTCTATGTTGCACCTGGGAGTCTCGGGAAAAGATATAGAGCGCTAGGGGCTTAGGACGTTCGTTAACAAAGGCGATCGCTTCTTCTAAGTCATCATAGGTAAGTACGGGGAGAATCGGCCCAAAGATTTCATCTTGCATGACCGGATCCTGGGGGGAGACATCATCCAAAATCGTGGGGGCAATATAGCGATCGCTGCGATCTGTTTGTCCACCGATCACCGTCGTCCCAGCACCCAGCAGACGGCTAACCCGATCAAAATGGCGATCGCTGATCAGACGCGCATAGTCAGGACTCACCGCCGGATCGGATCCGTAAAAAGCCTGAATAGTTTCAACCAAAGCCGGCATCAGCGCAGCCTTGATCTTGCGATTCACGAACACATAGTCTGGCGCGATGCAGGTTTGTCCCGCATTGAGAAATTTCCCCCAAACAATTCGTCGAGCCGCGTGGGCCAGGTGAATGTCGGTGTCTACAATACAAGGACTTTTGCCGCCAAGTTCTAGGGTGACCGGCGTTAAATGGGGGGCAGCAGCAGCCATGACAATGCGCCCAACCTCCGTACCGCCGGTAAAAAAGATATGATCGTATCGTTCCTGCAGTAACGCCTGACTCGTATCCACACCGCCTTCCACCACCGTGATGTAGCTAGGATCGAAGGTTTTCTGCACAATATCAGCGATCGCCTGAGAGGTTTGGGGAGCCACTTCGGAGGGCTTGAGGATGGCGCAATTGCCGGCTGCGATCGCGCCCACTAGCGGTGAGATCATCAATTGAAAGGGATAATTCCATGGGGAGATGATCAGCACGACACCCAGAGGTTCAGGGATAATCTGAGCAGAGGAGGGAAACAACGTCAGGGATACGGAGACCCGCGTTGGCTTTGCCCAAGCTTTGAGATGTTTGATAGCGTGATCAATGTCGCCGACCACACCCACTTCTGTGGCATAGGCTTCAAACTCAGGCTTGCGTACATCGGCAGCTAGCGCCTGAACAATCAGCGACTGATGATCTAACACAGCCTGCCGCAATGCCTTGAGTTGTCGTAGCCGAAATCCGATGTCTTTCGTTTGCCCCGTCTGAAAAAATTCTCGTTGGCGATGCAGCACTTTTTGAATTGTGCTCATGGATTGCGGTTCGATCGCATCTTGTACCATGCATTATTCTCCTTAGCAGTGCGGCAGGGACTCTTGTTCTTCATCTTTATCTAGGATATCGTGCCGGCCCATGTTCCTCAGAGAGCGATCGCCCTCAAGGCTGCCGTGACATCCCAAGCGATCGCCTATCCGTCCGGTCAACGATCCAAAACCTACGCTGGCCGATTCAAAACCTACGCTGGCTGATCCAAAACCTACGCTGGCTGATCCAAAACCTACGCTGGCTGAGCGAAGCCGTTCGTGAAACGTCTCCCGAAGGGAGAAAGCCAA
>RECH01000285.1 GCA_007694125.1 Leptolyngbya sp. DLM2.Bin15 | reverse complement strand
ACCGAAGACGTATGCCCCAGGCTTGAATAGACATAACAGATCATCAAGACCGATTGAAGGATCTATGATGGTGATAGAACAAGCCTTTTGACCCTTCTACAGTTGACTGCCCATAGAACAGGTCTGTCACTAGCTTGGCTAGGATCTACTCATCAGGTATGTTATAAACCGCTGTTCAGGACATAACTCCCATGCAAGGCTCATTTCAGCGTATTCTTACCGGAGCCATTTTCTTTAGTATTACGCTCATTGTGGCCATTTTTGGCTATACCCTATTTGGCTGGTCATTACTAGACGCCATCTACATGGTAGTCATCACCATTTTTGGCGTAGGATATGGAGAAGTAAAACCTCTTGATACCCCCACCCAAAAGATATTTACCATGGCTGTGATTATCGCGGGCACATCGTCGGCTGTGTATATTGTAGGAGGCTTTTTACAGATGGTGACAGAAGGAGAAATTAACCGAGCGCTGGACGATCGCCGCAAGCAAAAAAGTATTGATAGGTTGAAGGATCATGTGATTATTTGCGGCTTTGGACGCATTGGTCAAGTATTGGCACGACACCTAGCGGATGCTGAGCATCCCTTTGTGGTGATCGACTGTGCTCCCCAGCCAATTGAACAGGCAGAGGCGCTAGATTATCTCACCTACAGTGGCAATGCTACGGATGAAGATGTGCTCAATGCTGTGGGTATTAACCGAGCCAAGGTTTTAGCTACGGTTTTATCCGATGACGCTCTCAATGTTTTTATTACCTTAACTGCTCGTGAATTAAATCAAAATTTAGTGATTCTTGCCAGGGGTGAAGTGCCCTCCACAGAGAAAAAACTGCGGCTAGCTGGTGCAGATCATGTGGTTTTACCGGCTACCATTAGCGCCCTACGCATGTCCCATTTAATTACTCGCCCAACCACCACCGATTTCCTCACCGAAAAAGACGAGCGGAGCTATATTAACGATCTGCTCGCCCAAATCCATGTCCAAATGGCAGAACTAGCGGTGCCAGAGGGATCGCCCATGGTGCGGAGGACGATCAAGGAAGTAGAAGTCCGGGGCAAGGGAACGTTTATCATTGTGGCGCTGCGCCGGGCCAATGGAGAACTTGTGCTGCAGCCGGAAGCAGGGCTGATGCTGGCGGCAGGGGATGCCCTGGTTATTCTAGGGCATGAAGGCGACATTCCGCAGTTTGCGCAAACCTATGAGCTAGATCGACAAAAACTCCGCTACCGAGGCGCAAAGGTTGAGGGATAATCAGAAAAAACTACCCCTACCATGGTCAACCTATCATTTTGGCTGATGCCCGAGGAAGATCACCGTATCCCTTTAGCCAAGCTCATTGAGCAGCTCAGCGATCGCTTCCAAAGCACACCCTTTACCCCTCATGTCACCCTAGGCAGTGGCGTTGTCCCCTGGGCGATCGCCGACTTGCCTACCCACCTGGATCCACTGGTCAAAACCATCCCACCCCTGAGCCTCAACCCTGAACCTCCAGAAACCAGCGATCGCTTTTCCAAAACTCTATTTATTCCTCTGAAAACCACTCCAGCCCTGACCCACCTCGTGACCAGCCTGCAGCAAACCGTTCCCGCCTCCCTCACCGATTGCAATCAGCCCCACATTAGCCTACTGTATAAAACCGGTGTCGATGCGGCGGCGATCGCTGCCTCTCTCACCCTTCCCTTGGCCACCATAGCGTTTAGTGAACTGTGGGCGATCGCTGCTCCCCAGCAGTTCGAAAGCCAGGCGGATGTGCAGCACCTGCAGTGTCTATATCGGGGTCAATTGGGGGACACATGGCAAAACGCGTGATCGGTTTAGTGCCCGCAGCGGGACAAGGTACCCGCATCTCACCGTTACCGATGAGTAAGGAACTGTTTCCCATTGGCTTTCAAACCATGGGCGATCGCCCTGGTCTGCGTCCTAAGGTGGTCTGTCAGTACCTATTGGAAAAAATGCGGCTAGCGGGGATTACCGAGGCAATCCTGATTCTGCGTCCTGGCAAGTGGGATATTCCTGCCTATTTGGGGGATGGGGCCCAACTGCAGATGCACCTGGCCTATCTCACCGTTCATGTGCCCTTTGGGGTGCCGTTTAGTCTCAACCAAGCCTATCCATTTATTCAAGATGCGATCGTAGCTACTGGCTTTCCCGATATTTTATTTCATCCAGACCATGCCTACCAGGCGCTGCTGAATCATCTGAACCAAAGTGATGCTGATGTAGTGCTAGGGGTATTTCCCACAGATCAGCCCGAGAAAGTCGGAGTTGTCGATTGGGATGCCAGCGGGCGCGTCTCTCAGATTATTGAAAAATCGCCCCATACCACCCTGCGACATATGTGGGCGATCGCGGTTTGGCAACCAACCTTTACCCATTTTCTACACAATTTCATTCAAGCACGCCAACAAGAATGGATTGGAGATCAGGTACCTCAACTGATGTCAGCTCTTCCATCCCAGACAGAAATTCCCATCGGTGACGTCATTCAAGCCGCTATTCATGCCGGATTGCGGGTGGAGGCAGAGGTGTTTGACGACGGCACCTACCTTGACATCGGTACATCTGAGAATCTGATGACCGCTGTTCATCAATCTATCACCGAGATACAACCTGGATCCTCTGGATCCTAGTGCCGCAAGACAGAAGAATGAAGACAGAAAAACGAAAAGGAAGTCCAGGACACACAAGGTTTTGCCCCTTAGCACATAGGTGGGTTACTTCCGCCTCAGAGTACTAG
>RECH01000047.1 GCA_007694125.1 Leptolyngbya sp. DLM2.Bin15 | reverse complement strand
ACTGACCCGGATAGTCGAAGCAGGGAAACCAGTAGCGGGAATCTTCATCTTCGCCTTGGGTCCAGACCTGGACAGGTTTATCGGGATAGTCTGGTGTGGGCTTGATAAAGTAAATGCCGCGTCGAGGCTGCTCTAGGCGGTAATGAATCAGCAACTCCAGCACTTCGTCTACGTGACTAGTGAGGGTCAAGTTAACGATCAGGACGGCACCATCGTATTGATAGGGCTGGGCCGAACCGTTGCAGCGCACTTGATCGATCTGCAAATCAACAGCATCGAGGCGTAGTTGCGTGACCCCCTCCCGTCGCGATCGTAACCGCAGACTGCATTCACCGACGACGGTTTCAGCATCAATATCAAGATCTAGATCTAAGGCAATGTGCTCGACCTGCACGGGCCGATCAGGGGTGTAGTGGGGCGTCGCGCCGGGGAGGGCAAAGGGCTTAGGGGGTGTTTCGTCCAACCAGATTCGTTGTGCCATGCTGCCAATCTCCGAACGCCAGATCTAGGCTAGCGCTTCGGCTGGGTGGGTGAACGCTATTGTGTCAGAGTATTTGGGCGAAGCCACCACAGTGTGTGCCATATAGCCTCGCATTATCAGCCCGTTCGACCAAAGCTAGAGTAGTGAGTAGAGCAAGAAAATAACGTGCAGGAGCACCTGTAGGGATAAGGAAGTCATGCGTCACAGTGACACTACTGATGAGCACCTAATGCGGCAGGTACTAGCAGCTATCGCGAAAGGTATGAGTAAGAGCAAGGTTTGTGATCAATTTGGTATTAGTCTCACAACACTGAATAAATGGGAGCGCCGTCGGACTAGTGCGCAACGGAGCATAAGCTTTAGGGGGCATGCTAGCTATAGAGATGGTTTTGCAACTCACATCATCCCCCTAGGTATTCGTAACATCAAAACAGAATCTAGGCTAAGGAAGAGAACCTCAAGGCAATCAGAAGACCATATGATTCCGTATCCTCTCGCCGATGAAACTTCAACACAGTTGAAACCAACAGCTAGATTCTCAGAAAAACACATGACATGCCAATCACAGGGTTGGGATCCTAGGTTTCTGGAGGAGATTATTGGTGGCTGGGTGGGTGAGCCTCTTGAAAGATCACCACAACCTCACGTTGGTAAAAATGAGAAACTAACTTTTGACGTACCAGAAGTGTAATGTACTTACTAGATACGAATGCTTGTATTCGTTTACTGAATAAGAGTGGCAATTCACATTTTGTCGAAAAGTTTTTATCTTATCGACCAGCAGACTATAAACTGTGTTCTGTTGTCAAACATGAGTTGTACTACGGTGCCTACAAAAGTTCTAGGGTAAATGAGAATCTGATAAAACTTGAGCGTTTCTTTGAAAATTTTGAGAGCTTAACTTTATGTGACCAGTCTTCAGCCATAGCAGGTGATATTCGCCGCCAGCTAGAACGATCGGGGCAAACCATTGGTGTATATGACATGCTCATTGCAGCGATTGCCCTGGCTAACAACCTAATCGTCATAACGCACAACACTCGAGAGTTTAGCCGTGTGGCTCAGTTGCAGTATGAAGACTGGGAGTCCTGAGCCTGTGTTGCCGCACCTGCAGCGTCATTACCGCTGCGCTAACATACGCCCGAGCTGCTCACTCGCCCAACACAGACAGGTTGCAGCATCTTGCGGCAAATTCACCCCCCCATGCGGGGTCGCATCCCAGACGGCTACTGCCCCCCGATCAAGCAGGGGCTGTACTTCGGTGTGTTTGACAGCACCCGATAACACCAGTGCGGGTACCTTGAGGGATTGGGCCAGCTCGAGGACACCGCCAACCACTTTGCCGCCGCTGCTTTGGCGATCACTACAGCCTTCGCCTGTAATCACCCAGTCGGCTCCTGAAAGCTGCTCCCGCAAGCGTGTCGCCGCCAGAATTACCTCAATGCCACGATGACAGTGCGCCCCCAGACAGTGCAACCCATAGCCGAGCCCACCGGCAGCACCCATGCCTGCCGCCTGGGGTTCACCACCAGCTACGTTTGCCCAGCGCTGCATGGCCACCTCCAGTGCCTCCACCATGGCGGGATCAGCACCCTTTTGGGGCGCGAAGACTTGGGCGGCACCCAATTCCCCCAAGAGGGGGTTGGTGACATCAAGGGCGAGGTGTATATCCGCCTCGATCTTGGGCCAGTGGACAGCAGCGACTGTCGCCAAACCAGCACCGCCCGGCTCTACTGCTAGCCCCTGAGCATCAACAATGGCAGCCCCCAAGGCTTGGAAGCAGCCGATACCACCATCAACTGTGGCTGAACCACCCAGGGTAATCCAAAGGGTCTGGGCGCGCGGCAATACCTGGGCAATCAATTCACCTAGGCCATAACTGGAGACTCGCCAGGGGTTACGTTCGCGATCGGCCAGTAAGGGTAAGCCAATGGCCGTCGCCGCTTCAATGACAACGGTGGTGGCATCAAGCCAAAGCACAGCCGCGTTGCGAGGGCGACCGAGGGGATCAACGGTAGCCAGTGTTTCCCAGGTACCACCAACCGCGGCCTGCCAGACTGAGGCGGTTCCCTCGCCACCATCCGCCAAAGGCACTCGAAGGATCTCGGCGTCAGGAAGGGCCTGTTGGAGTCCTGTCGCGATCGCGATCGCCGCTTCCGCCGCCGTCAGGGTTCCCTTAAACGAGTCAGGCGCTACAACGATCCGCATAAAATCTGCTGCATGTGCTGGGCGACGATGTGCGGGTGCTCGAGCATCGCCAAGTGG
>RECH01000007.1 GCA_007694125.1 Leptolyngbya sp. DLM2.Bin15 | reverse complement strand
GAGGAATTTGTAGATGACTCGATCGAGGCGATTTTAACTAAAGATAGCTTCAAGTCTGATGAAGACGAAGATATTGAGCAGCAGCATCCGGTGCTGGGAGCGATCGCCCTCCTAGCTAGAAGAGCGATCGCTTGATGACCTGTGATCTAAAGCATGTTAAGCTTCACCAACTCATCCCACGTTTTGAACATCTCGGTCAGACAATGGACAAGGCATCGAAACATCACCCGAGATGCTTGTAAATGTCGTGTCATCTCGATAGTGGCGGGGCGTTTGCATCATCAACTGCCAAACCTTACCGATCTCTAAAAGATTAAAGCGATCGGGATAGAGTTCCTGCAGCAACTCTTGCACCATCGGATAGTAGTCTGAATTTAGACCAGGAAAGATATGGTGTTCCGTATGGTAGGAAAAGTTGAGATGGAGTACATCAAAGATTTTGGGTACTCGCAGCGAAATGCTATTGATCAGCGGGTCATTCACCGGCGTCATACGGCATAGCATATGGTTGGTGTAGATATAAATCATGGCACCGCAATAGCCAATCCAAATGGGCAGGAAATAGCCTAGAAGTAAGAGGATCGGGTGCCAGCCCAGATAGCTAAGAATGCTCAGGTGAATAGCTATAACTGCCAACAACTCCAGGGCGATCGCTTTCCGTTCCTTAGGGCTGACGGTGAAGGAAAAGACGGGATATCGCGTTGCTCCATCGTTAAAGAGCAACACCGCCGTCAGGTTCCGAAAGGCATGAACAGCCCAAGACGACGTCATGCCCACGGCTAGCCAAAGAGGATGCACCTCTGCCGACGGCACAAATAAATTCTGGATCCATTTACCCCAGCTTTTGGGTTGATCGAATAAGTAATTGCGATCGGGATCTTGGAGAGAATTGGTATTGCTGTGATGCTCTCGATTATGCACCGCTTTCCATAACGTGGGCGGCATCCACAACATCGACAGTCCAATCAAGCTCAGTACTTTCCTCAGCAAGGGCTGCTTCACCGCACTACTGTGCATCAAGTCGTGGGTGCTAAATAAGAGAATGATCACACTATTCCCCATGGCGATCGCCAGCGGCACATAAAGCCATAGGAGATACCAAGACCACTGATCTAGATGCTTGGCAATGCCCCAGCCCAAAAGCAAGATAGCAACATTGATGAGTAGAATAGCGACTTTGCTTTTGTCGGGTAAAAATGCATCTGGAGGAAGTAAGGGACGGAGTTTCTTCGCATACTCTGCCTGGCTTATCCAGATTTCACGATCGGTAACGTTCATAAAATTCCGCAAGTTTTTCAAGGATTCGTGAAGGAAATCTTTTGACATTCTTAAATGTCAAGTGCAAGGTTCTAGGTCAGCACTATCGTTAGCTCAAACAGGTGTTGTTGAATAGCAACAAGCATCGCAACATCGAGCCATCATTGTCACCCTACGTTAATCCCAGGATTCAGCAATACCAGTTGCCGCCCATAGATTACTGGAGAGAGTGCTATGAGTCTCAATACTCCCGAGCCTACTATTCAATCGTATCTTCCCCTCCTAGGAGATATGAGCCGCAAGCGCCCGATTGCCTATCAAGCTAGTCGAGGAGCCGTCAAAATATTCAACGCCTTACAGATGGCTGTAGCGGAGTCTTACATTAACGGACTAGAGGTTCCTGACTCCGTTTTGCGATCGCTGTTTGATACCTGTATGCCGATTCTGTTCAAACATTTTCCATCTCTGCTAGCTCCCTACGACTGGGTACTGAATGAGACAGATCACGTGGCAGAAGGATCTCAGGATTTAATGAAAGTTCAGTACGACCTCCCACAGAAAATGTTTAAGCTGATGTTGGGGGACTGGGATTTAATGTATCCTAAATACACAATGGCCTTGTGGGAAAGGGGAGCCACTGACCTTGAACAGGCGCAGATGCACATGATCGATGACGCCATAGAGAAGCTCGGTATTCAAGATGGTGACCATGTGCTTGATGTGGGTTGTGGATGGGCCGCTGTCCCAAACTATGTCATGTCAAAGTTCCCCAATGTTCGGTTTACGGGGCTGAGTCTCAGCCATGAACAGTGCGAAGATGTTCGACACCGTATGGCAGATCCTAAGAGTTATCTTAGCTCAGACCGATTCACCTTGGTCGAAGGAGATTTTAACACAATTCAGTTTGAAGAGAAATTTGACAAGGTTCTATCCATGGGTGTTTTTTGTCATGTCGGCAACTTGACCCATGGGTTTGAAAAAATTGCGTCTTTTTTGAAACCTAAGGGGCAGTTCTTTTTGCATATTATTACGGTTCGTCTACCTAATAATGTCTCCAGTGTCTACACCCATCGGTACATATTTCCCCATGGTCGTTACTGGATGTTTGATGCTCCCCCTGCCCGCAACCAACACCTAACCACCGTGAAGCGCTGGTATATGAATGGCAACAACTATTCCAAAACCTTTGCGAGTTGGCTGCAGCGATTTGACGACCACTATGACGACATCAAAGATCTGGATTATGGAATAGACTTTCTAAAATTCCGCCGCATCTGGCGCTTTTACTTGATCTGGTTTGTCTCTAACTTTGCGAGTTGTGATGGCGACATCAATGGTAACGGTCAGTTTCTGATGACCCTCACTTAGGTGACTCAGCCGTACAAAGCGATCGCCCCCCAAGCATCTCAGGTGCCCAAAGGAGCGATCGCCCATAATCCGTCTGGCAAAACGTTAATAGTCCTGATGATTAGTATAGATAAATATCTTACTTAA
>RECH01000200.1 GCA_007694125.1 Leptolyngbya sp. DLM2.Bin15 | reverse complement strand
CATGACCAGGCTGACGCAGAAATGTCTCTGCCAGCGTAAATTCCCGGGCTGGCAAGTCAACGATGCGATCGCCAACCTTGGCCGTACGCGTCCGGAGGTTTAGAGAAATATCACCCACCTGCAAGAGTTGATCAGACTGAAATGAATCGGAGGCTCGGCTTCGAAGCCTTACTCTCACCCGAGCTAGCAGTTCTTCAAAACGGAACGGCTTAGTCATGTAATCATCTGCACCACCTTCAAGGCCAGCCACCTTATTACTAATGCTGTCGCGGGCAGTTAGAATAATAATTGGAAATTGCTCTCCTTGTCCCCGCAGCTCTTCTAAAACAGTCAGTCCATCTTTTCCAGGCAGTCCTAGATCAAGAATGAGTAAGTCAATTTGAGCAGCTTTAAGACCTTCATAGATTTGCTCAGAATTGTTGGCCACATAGGTTGTAAAACCATGGGCTTTCAGTCCTTTTTGGATAAAAGCAGCAATTCGAGGTTCGTCTTCAGCTATTAAGATGCGATGCATAGGTAGGCCTCTGATCAGGTTCAAGGGGTAAGGTGATGGTAAAAATTGCCCCACCTTCTGGAGGAGTATGGAGCTGTACATAGCCGCCATGGGATTCTGCGATCGCCCGCACAATAGACAATCCAAGACCAGCGCCATCAGAGCGCCGTTGCTGGTTAGCAGCACGAGCAAAGCGTTCAAAGATACGCTCTTGATCACTCGGTGCCACACCACTGCCAGTATCTCTAACCCAAAAGTGTACCGTGGATAGACCAATACTGGAACCAAAGGCGATCGTATCGCCCACTTGGGTATGCTGGGTAGCATTTTGGGCAAGATTCATCATGGCTTGGGTAATACGCTGGCGATCGCCTACAATCTTACCTTTAGCAACTTGATCAATTTGCCAATCACGTAGCGCTAGCGCTTTTCCCTTAGTCAGCAGTTCTTCGGTTAAGACAGCTACATCAATGGTCTCTTGATACAGAAAATCAGACTGTTCCGCCTTAGCTAATAGGATTAGATCTTCCACAAACCGACTCATTCTGTCAAGTTCATCGAGTAATAAAATGCGAGTTTCCTGTTGTTCTTCTGGATCATGGCCCATTAACTCTAGATGACCACGAATAATCGTGATGGGGGTGCGGAGTTCATGACCCGCATCATCAATAAAATTTCGTTGACTGGCAAAAGCAGCCTGTAGGCGATCCATCATTTCGTTAAACGTCGTCGCCAATTCTGCTAAGTCCCCACTGCCCTGTACCGGAATCCGCTGGGAAAGATCCGACTCCCCAATCAAACGCGCCGTGCTGGTGAGCACCTTCAGAGGAGCTAACACCTTTCCAGCAACCAGCCAAGCCAGCACGACCGAGAGCATGAAAACAGCAAACATCACCTGCACAATGATGAGCGTGGCTTGATTGACCTCATCCTGCTCTCGGGCAGTTGTGTGGGCAACAGCAAAAACACCCAACCATTCTTGGTCAATAATCAGGGGTTCAAGTCGATAAACAATAGGGCCATCAGTGGTGATGACCGTTCCTTGCACCGGTTCTTGGGCCCTAGCCCAGGTTCGAATCAAGTCAGAGCCGGGCTCTAGAGAAACAGGGAGTTGCCTGGGGCTATAGGCGTAGAGCTGTCCATCGATTAGGGTGAGGAGAAACTCATCATCTCCAGGGATATTTCTTGCAAGAAACACCTCAAAAATTGCCTTGGCATCTTTGCCAAACGGCTCTCCTGTTCGAGGATCTTGGCCGTTGATGAGCCGCTGAAATTCTTCCACTTCTTGGTTAACGGATCGCTCAATTCGTTCTTGCACTCGGGTGAACAGGAGCCGGTAAATCACAGGAATCGAGACTCCTGTGAAGAATAGAATGAGCACAACATAGGAGATGGAAATACGAGTGCGAGCTTCGCCAAGAAGTCGTCGCCATAGATGCATAGGGGTAATTCTACTGTTGCCGAAGAGATCGTGGTGGGACGTGATCTATGCTGCGGGCTGAGCAATCAGACGATTCGGTACCTCAGCACACAAAAATGTATGAAGCACCATGGACTCTGCTTGACTGACAATCTTTGGCTGAGTTGAGCGTAAAACCCAGCATCAGCTCAGATTCCGTTGGGTTACGCTGACGCTCAGCCAACCCACGAGAGAATCAGGGTTGCAGGAGTTTTGTCCGTCAATCAGCCATGGACTCATCCCACCTACTGCCATTCTAGAGTCTCGCGTTGCCGATGAGTTTGGTGAGCGGGAAAGCTGTGCAAGCCCAAGCGAGATCATCAACCATACGCCCGCTCCAGCCAACCATGCCTAGTCTAGATTGCCTGCCAAACTCATGGAGCTCTGAACCCACCCCAGTCATTACTCCTGTAAAATCCAAGCAAGGGCAGCGATCGCCCCCACCCAAACCATGCATCCAGAATCACCTCCAAGCCTCGGCAAGCCAAGCATTGTAACGACATATTAAGAGATTTCGATCTACCTTGAGACTAGACAAAACCTGGAAAGCGTTGATTTTGATGAGATCCGCGAGATAGCAGCCCATTTCCACACCAAAAATATTGCGAAAAGGGGTTTGACCCCTCACCCCTTAAGTGCCATACTTTGGTATGTAGATGCACCCTGATGGTAGGGAGAGCCGATTGTCGCTCTCTCTTTTTTTTGCCATTTTTTTGTCATGGCATAAAAATCCAAGCTGGTGCGTCTGTGACAGCCTAGCGCTGAATCTCTACGGGCTCCGAGGTCAGGTGATAGTGGCGATCGCCCACTCGATAGGTCGCGATCACTTGCACTGGCCCATCCCCGCAATAGCCCACTGTACTGCTTAGATGGAAAACCAGCTCCGAATGTTCCAGGGGGCGCAGGCGAATATCCGTGGACGAAAACTCAAAGGCTTGTGGCTGTCCATCCACCGTTTGAATCTCAATCGTTTCCAGAACAATGGTGACATCCTCTAGTCCAGGATTTTCGAGGTAAAGAAAAACCGACGCAAAGCCAATGGGGCGATCGGCTCTGGGAGGAAGGCCATCTGGTGGATCTCGTTCCTCCCATGCCAGTAGAGTGACCCGATGCATCCATTCATGCTGAGACACAACTGCTCCTTGTTCCGACAAACGTGAGTGGTTTGATGGGGCGGGTTGGGGTAGAGCATCGCTGGATACCCCAAGTCCCGCTAGGGTCGATAACAGAAGCATTTCAGTCATCAACCATCTCCTCATGGCTCAATCTCCTTCGCTAAACAGCTCCGGGAATGCGAATGCCTGAATAGCCCCATCGAACAAAGGTAGCCTGTACCTGAGCCCAACTGTACCAGGATGTTGTGCCATGGGGGTTGTAGATCTGATAGCCAAGGGTGGGACTATAACCCACTAATGTATAGGCATGACCACCATCACTGAGGTACACAATCCGGTTATTGTTGTGAGCACTAATGATTTCGCTAGAGCTCAGCGGTGTGAGATATCCCGTGTTGCTCAAACCCGTGATATGGCTGATGGCCGATAATGTTCCGCCATCTAGGGCCGCATAGGTGTTAGAACTGTCACCTCGTCCAAGCCATCCAGATTCATTCACCTGAGCATAGGCTTTTTCTGCAAGGGCAGCCCATAGTTCATTACTGGTGTTGTTATACAAACCACCCCCCCAGCCCATGTAGTATCGTCCGCCGGCGGCTGTGCTAGGTAAGTAGCGATCGACCGTGACATAGTCAGCAACGCCGTTGTTATAGAAACGTACGGTAAAGGTACTATCTCCATTATCGATAAACATGTTTTGGATCGTTGATGGATTGCGGAAGGCCGTACCAGCGATCGATGCACAGAAGTAACAGTCACCTAGCCCACCTTGCACCACGTCTTGGTAAGCAACACCGCTTTGGAACAGTGCCCCGCTGGTATAGCGATAGGTTGTACTTGGAGCGGCAGTTGGACGATCTAAGCCAAGGAACCATTTGCTAATCAACTTATCTAAATGGTCAGCCGTTGCACCAGCATAGAGGTTACCCAAGCTGGTGCGGGTGCTAGCGCCTCCTGTCCACCATTGGTTCGCAGGATTACTGTTGACGACCTTATAAGCCAAATTATGGACATAATCTGGCATGGTAGTGCGTTGACCGTTAACGAACGTTCGTAAATCCGTCAACTCGGTAGCATCAATGTTCCCATAATCCTTAGCTGCCCGGAGAATGCTCATCACCTCATAGCGACGATCGAAGTTTCGAGTATCGAAGTAGCGAGCCATGCCAATGATGCCAGCATCGGTAAGATGATCGCTATACCAATCACCTGTGGAAACGCTGAGATAATAGTTGCTGCTTGTCTGATCCCCTGACCATCGATAGGCTTGTGCAAAGTAAGTTCCTGCGGCTAGGGGTTCAGAGATCCATTCTGCACCGTCATTATAATTAACTGAGTTAGCAATGACCTCGCCAGGGTCTACCACACCATTGTTATTGATATCTCGAACAAGCCTAAGATCAACATCATTCGTCATTCCGGCTAACGTTAAGTTAACGGTGCGGCTGCGGTCAAGGCTAAACCGGAAGGTATCAGCTACGTTGAGGTAGTAGGTGCTGTGTCCTACATAACCATAATTAAAGGTTGTGGTGCCATCAATAGCTCCTAGATCATATTCTGTCGGCAGCAGGTTGCTTGGGTAGCCGTTAGATAGACGTAGGGTATAGTTATTCGTGCCAGAGTACTGGGATACTTGCACCAAATAATCACCAGCTATCATACCAGATACAGAAATCGACTCGTCTATTCCAGCTCGGCGGCGGGCGGAGTAGCTAACCATTTCATCGCCGCCAAAAAGGCCGTTATTGTTGGCATCTCGGCCTATCCTCACATCTGCGTCACCCGTAAATCCTGTTAAAGAAAGATTAACGTGGCTGGTGCTATCTAGGCTAAACGTATAAAAATCAGATGTGTTTGTATCACTCACGGTATGAGTGCGGGTCAAAACACTATTGCCTAGGGTTCCCAGATCAAATTCTCGGACTGCCAAGTCACTGCGTACGGCAGGTGACATACCTAGGGTATAAGGAGTGTTGGCAGAGCCATACACATGAACCCAGTAGGTGCCGCTAGGGATAGTCCTGAGGTTAATAGCCTTTTCTACGCCGCTTGTCATGGAGGATGCAACGACTTCACCTGAATCGATGAAGCCATTGCTATTGCTGTCTTGTAGCAATTGCAGCCCTGCGCTATTGTTTAGCCCTGTCAGGGTGAGGTTGAGAGCGGTTGCCGAACCAAGGTTGAGGCGGAAGAGGTCAGATGTGTTGGTTGCATTGAGGGTGCCTTGATGGGCCGTGGCGTTGGTACTCACAGCATTCCATGTCCGTTCTTCAGCAATCACATCGTTGGGCGACTGACGAGACAGGCGCATGCGATAGGGCGTTTTGCCTGAGGCCATGAGTTGAATGCGAGCTACATATTGACCGGCTTTCAGTTTTTTGACATTGAGGGATTCTGGGGTGGTGCCAGGGTTGTTGGATGATCCGATGAGGGTCAGCCCAGAACTGCTGCTGCGAAAGAGTTGGAGTCGCACATTTTGCCTTAATCCATCCAAGCCAATATTTAAACATCCAGCCCTGGCAAGGCTAAACTGTAATGAACCTATGGGGTCTCTTGAAGAGGTTAATCGGTTATTAAAGGTAGTGCGATCGCTTATTGTACCCAAGTTATGAAGAGACATGGGTGTATCCTCCAGCGGTTGTGAAGGGATCATGGGCGATGTAGAACTGCGCTGTTCAAGCACCGCCATGCTAACTATCGACAGATTATAGAATCACCCAACTCTGGCGCTGAAATCAACGTAGGTGATAGAGAGTCGTCAAGGGCGATCGCTCTATTCATCTCGTTGCCCAGCACAAGCTTTCCTTACCCACTAAACATAGATAAGGTGCCCGACTACCTGATAGGGTGCGAAAAATGGACAGGGTAGAAAGTAACTCTTTTTCTTAATTAGAGGTTCAGGGCATCATCCGTTTATCTCGCAATGATTCTCGCAATGATCCTTACTTATTAAGACTATCTGCTGAACCCAGACACCAGCCTGCGAGGTGCCGATCGCCATATTAGGCAGTCTCCATGATCAGGGGAACCGATGTCGTCGCTATATCTGAGATGAGCAGAACAGTCCTCAAGCCCACAGATGTTCCATGATGTAGAGATGGTCAATCTTTGGGTAATTACACTGAACCTAACTCTATCTTAGAGTCTTTCAAGACCTAGATTCTGATTCCGCAAAGGATATTTACGTCCAATATTGACGTCTAAAAAGACGAGCCGGGCTGTTTTAGAAACTCTTGCTCCTCTGGCGTCGAGTCCCGACCTAGGGCAATATTACGATGGGGGAAGCGACCAAACTGTTCGATCACCCGCTGGTGACGCAGGGCATAGTCATAGGTGTCGTTGAGTTCAGGATAAGCCTCGGCAAGCCGTTGAAAGAGAGTTACCGACTCTTGCTGAATAGCTCGATCTTCGCTGTGCTCTAGGGGCAGGTAGAGAAATATGCGGTGGACAGGATGAAGCTGCTGATCAAAGCCTTGGGCGATCGCTCCCTGGGCAATGGACAATGCTTTGCCATCGGTGGCAAACGCTTGGGCCTGCTGACGAAAGAGATTGCGCGAAAATTGATCGAGAACAATTACGAGGGCCAAACAATCCAGGGGTGTTTGCTGCCAATGATCCAGCTCTCCGGCAGCGGCCTGTCGATAGGTACTCAGGAAGCGATCGCCAATCTCTTGATCTAAATCTGGATCTTTGCCAAACCAAATCGATCGTCGCTCGGCATAGTTAGGCGTCTGGATCGGCTCGCCAAACCAAAAGGCAAGAATGGTGCTGGAATCTACAGTATGCATGGCGGTCTTGAGTAAAAAACCACAAACCAGGATGCCAGTAGTCTTATCCTATCCAACAAGTATACGTACTTGCCGGGTTTCGACTCCGCTCAACCCTCTTATCATCTCCGCTCAACCCTCTTATCATCAGGAATTGAGCAACGTCGAAATGCTTGACAAGCGTTACATCTTTCCAGTGATTACCGATGAGCGACAGTCGTGATGAAGCTAAATGACTGCCGTAGCACTAGTTTTAATCAGGAAACAGAACTCTTCATGTGACGATATCAAGACCATGACATGCGTCAAAGTAGCCAAAAAAAGATAGGGCAGAGAGCATGACCGTTGAACGCTTGCTTGATCCCTGCCCTTTAAGTCAGAACTCGTCGATGTGAAGCTCGTCGAACTTAGTACAGTTCTTCTTCTTGGTGAGTGAGGATCGTGCAATCAGAAGTGGGATATGCAACGCAGGTCAACACAAACCCAGCTTCGATTTGGTCGTCATCCAAGAAGGACTGATCAGACTGATCGATGGTGCCGCTTTGTAGCTTACCAGCACAGGTGGAGCAAGCACCTGCTCGGCAGGAGTAAGGCAAGTCAATGCCTTGCTCTTCTGCTGCGTCAAGAATGTACTCATCTTCGGGTACATCGATGGTGGTGTTTAGTCCTTCTGCTTCGTTAATCAACGTAACTTTGTAAGTTGCCATGCAGTAGTCCTCTCAAATAGTCTAAAACGGCAGGATTATGGTTGCGGAGTCAAAAGCTCCACCCATGGGCGTGGAGCGACGCGCGGCAGTGCTGCCTAACTCCATTTCTGATACTACGGGAAAAGTTAAGGCTTGTGACGTCAGTTCCATAAATTGAGCTAATGGGATTACTCATGAATTTCGGGGTTTTGCCGCTGAATTACTTATAGGTCATCGGAAACCCGTCGATCGGATAGGGCGATCGCACCCAATCATGGCACCCTATACCCGTGATTACGGTTGTCTTCATAACGAGTCCCGGCGCAAAGACCATGGACTCATTAGAAAATATTATCTATCTAGAACGAGGAAGAGCTACGGAAACGCAAGGGATTGGAGCTTGGGCCATCCTCATTATTGGTGTGGGCGGAGGCGATCGCAGTTCCATGCAAAACTGAGGTATTGACGCAGGACAAGGGGATTGAACAGCGTATGAATGCACCCATTCGAGTGGGCATTGTGGGAACGGGCTATGCGGCCAAGCTGCGAGTTGAAACCTTTCAAGCCGATGAGCGATCGCAGGTGGTGGCGGTGGCGGGGCAAGACCAGGCGCGCACGGCTGCGTTTTGTGAACCCTTTGGCATTCCTGCCTTGGCTACCTGGGGAGAGTTGGTGCAGCATCCCGATGTGGATGTGGTGGTCATTTGCACCGTGAACCGCCTCCATGGAGCGATCGCCCGCATTGCTCTGCAGGCAGGTAAGCATGTGGTGGTGGAATATCCCCTATCCCTCGATAGTGCCGAGGCGGAGGAGTTGGTCAACCTCGCTGAGGCTCAGCATCGGTTGCTGCATGTGGAACAAATTGATGTCTTGAGTGGCGTCCATGGGGCGATCGCTCAACAGTTGCCGTCGATAGGCAAGCCCCTCTATGTGCGCTACTCCAGCCTCAACCCCCAGCATCCCGCCCCTCGTAAGTGGACCTATCAAGCCGATACCTTTGGCTTTCCGCTGGTGGGTGCCCTGTCTCGTATCCATCGCTTAACGACCCTGTTTGGCAAGGTAACGTCGGTGAGCGGACAGAACCAAGTCTGGGTAGACCATCCCTCCACCTATCCCCACAGCATGGGGGATTCGTTCCATACCACTTGCCTATGTTCAGGTCAGCTCCGGTTTGAAAGCGGGCTGATGGCGGAGGTGATCTATGGTAAGGGTGAGGCCATTTGGGCGGCGGAGCGGCGTTTGGATATCCATGCCCACGATGGGCTGATTCATTTTGATGGCACCCAAGGTAAATTGGTCACCGCAGAGGGCGATCGCCCCTTAGATGGCGGCAGTCGGCGGGGACTGTTTGCCCAAGACACCCAATCGGTGTTGAACTACCTCACGGAGGGCAAGCCTCTTTATATCCAGCCCCAGAGTAGTGTCTATGCCCTCAGGGTTGCCAATGCGGTACGGCAGGCGGCGGAGCTAAATCAGGTGGTGCCGGTGCGCAACTAGCGGCGATCGGGTCTACCAGTCGTCTCATCTATAGTCTATGGATCAGCCTGAGATCTTTCTATGCATAGACAAGAATCCCAAAACACTGAACACTGGTAGGAATCTTGAAACTATTTCTTAAGAAAGTACTGATTAACCTACCGTGACTACAACTGAAAATTGGATTGAAGTGGGCTCAGTCACCTGGTTTTACCGGGATGCCAAGCCGGTGAATGAAACGACGAAGCCGCCGGTGGTGCTGCTCCATGGGCTGCCGTCCCAGAGCTATGGCTGGCGCGAGGTGATGGAGGCGCTGGCAGATCAAGGTTTCTGGGCGATCGCTCCCGATTGGCTAGGATTTGGGTTCTCCGACAAGCCCGACAAACGCGATTTTGCCTACACTTCGGCGGCCTTCCAAACGGCGCTGGATGCCTGGATGCAAGCCATGAACCTAGAGCGGGTGCATTTGGTAGTGCAGGGATTTCTGGGCTCGGTGGGATTGCAATATGCGCTGCAGCATCCCGATCGCATTGAACGCTTGGCGATTCTCAATGCACCGATCACCCCGGAGGCCAAGGTGCCTTGGAAGATTGGCATGTTGGGCATTCCCCTGGTTGGCGATATGCTCACCCAGGATCCGCTGTTAGTCGATCGCACCCTGGAAGGGGGAGGGCAATACCGAGTGTCTGATGACGATTTGGATGTCTATCGGCGGCCGTTCCTCAAAAGTTCTGATGCGGGGCGATCGCTTCTGGCAACGGTGCAAAATCTGCGGCTGTCGGAGGCAACGGCCCAAATTAGTACTGGCTTTAAGTCGTGGGATGCGCCCATTCAGGTGCAGTGGGGGGTGAATGATCCTTGGCTGTCCCTAGAGCAGGCCCAAGCCTTTGTACAGCAAACCCCGGCAGCGGAGCTGGTATCTCTAGAAGAGGTCGGCCACTATCCCCAGCAAGACTGGCCCGAGAAGGTGGCCAATGCGCTGATTCCCTTCCTGCGTCGCAGCGCCTAAGGGCTGTCCGCTAAGGCTGGAGGGCATGGTAGGGTATGGGAAGTTATGTCCCCGCTATCCGTGAAAAGCGATCGCCATCATGCCCTCTCCCGACCAACTTCAACAGTTTCTCGACATTGCCACCGAAGCAGCGTTAGCGGCCGGCACGGTGCTGCAAACCTATTGGGGCAAGCTGAGTGAGGTTCAAATTCAAGAAAAGGGGCGATCGGGCGATCTGGTCACCGAGGCTGACAAGGCGGCGGAGGCAGCCATCCTCGCTGTGATCCAGCGCCACTTCCCCGACCATGCCATCCTGGCGGAAGAGTCAGGACGCCAGGGTGCCCTCGACAACCCCTTTCTCTGGGCCATCGATCCCCTAGACGGCACCACCAACTACACCCATCAATACCCCTTTTCGGCAGCGTCCATAGGCTTGTTGATTGACGGCGTGCCCCAGGTGGGAGCGGTGTATGATCCCTTCCACCAAGAGCTGTTTCGCGCAGCAACAGGGCTAGGAGCCACCCGCAACCGCCTGCCCATGGCCGTCTCGTCCACCGATCGCCTAGAACATAGTTTGCTGGTCACCGGGTTTGCCTACGATCGCCGTGAAACCGTAGATAACAACTACGCCGAGTTTTGCCACTTCACCCACTGCACCCAAGGCGTGCGTCGCGGTGGAGCTGCTTCCCTGGATCTGGCCTACGTGGCTTGCGGTCGCCTGGATGGCTATTGGGAACGGGGTCTATCGCCCTGGGATCTAGCCGCCGGTGTGGTGTTGGTGCAGGAAGCGGGCGGACGGGTGACAGCCTACAACCAAGAACCCTTTGACCTGCTCTCGGGGCGTATTTTGGCAAGTAATGGTCATCTGCATAGCGCCATGAGCCATGAACTCATGCAAGTCAAACCTTTGATAGAATTCAGTCAGCTTTGATGCACCCGCATCTCAGTCGGCAGAGTACACTTTAAGAATCCAATGGCAGGAAAAGCGAGATAGCGCAGAATGTCTTTTAACATTGACAAGGGGCTTTTCACATCAGACTTTATTGATCACCATGCGGTGTTGGGTGTTCCAGTGGATGCCGATATGAAGGGGATCCGCAAACAATATCTGAAAATTGCGCGACGACTGCATCCCGATAGTTCTGACATCAAAACCGACAGCGATCGCCGTTTAGCCGGTGAATATCTGTCGAAGCTGGTCAATCCTGCCTACGAATATCTCTCCCAAGAGAAGAATTTTTCAGAGCATCAAATTATCTTGAAGCTCAAGGGACAGCAGGCCCAGCGCCAGCAAGAAACCATTGTGCTATCCACCGATCGCGCCCGTCAATTAGCCGCTGCATCCAATACCAACGGCGATTATCAAGCAGCCCTCAAGGAACTGGTTGAGCAGCAGTATCAAGCGCTGGAGCAAACCCCAGAGGTGATTGGGCGCATTAGCGAGCTCAATTTGGTCTACCTCATGCGCACGGCAGGGCAAGACAATGGCGCACTACGCACCGCTGCACGCCCAGACGAGCAATCTTCCCTCAGCTCAACCCCAGCAGCAAAACCAGCATCCCGACCGGCTGCGCCACCGCCCACCAAAGATTCCCTGGTAGATAGCTTCATCCGCCGGGCAGAAGAATTTGAAAAGCAGCAAAACTACGCCAAAGCTATTTTGGAACTGCGGGAAGCCCTCAAGCTCAACCCTAAAAATTCCAACTGCCATAGCCGCATGGGCATGATCTATATCAAAACCAAGCAGGCTAAGATGGCCCGCATCCACTTTGATAAGGCCCTAGAGATTAACCCCAACGATGAAATTGCTGGGGCGGGGCGGCGCATGTTGGAGCAGTCTGGGAATGCCTCTCAGGCTACGGGCGCTAAGTCCACAGGCAGTAAGCGCGCAGCATCTGATAAAGATACATCGTCTAAGGGTGGGTTATTTGGGCTCTTTGGCGGACGCAAAAAATAGCTGAGTTAACCCACGCCCTGATCATCCATTCGGTCGCCTGGGGACAGAGGATTTGCCCAATCCTCTGAGAGAATAGTGTGGCATAGGTGAACGATAGAGTTCTCCTCCATGGTCACGACGGTGTAGGTGCGTGACCACTATGGGGCTGGGCTAGGGGCGATCGCATTCGATGCGTTCAGCGCCGATCACCACCTGTCGTTTGGCGTTTGATTGTTAGGAATTGGTGTAACGGTTAATGACTTATCAACCTCCCGTTGGAGCCAGGGATCTATTTCCGCTGGACGTGGCCCAAAAGGTTTGGATTGAGGCACGGCTGCAGCAGGTCTTTCATCAGTGGGGCTACCATCGCATCATTACCTCAACCCTAGAGCGCCTAGATACGCTAATGGCTGGGGGAGCGATCGATCAATCCACGGTGATTCAAGTGCAAGGCGCGGAGGAGCAAGGGCTGGGTCTGCGTCCAGAATTCACGGCGTCCATTGCGCGGGCAGCGGTGACCCGCATGGCCGGCATGACCTTTCCCTATCGGTTGTACTACAACGCCAATGTCTTTCGGCGACCGTCGGCCTCCAGCTACAACCGTCAGCAGGAGTTTTTCCAGGCTGGGGTGGAGCTGCTGGGACAAGATGGCGTAGGAGCTGATGCAGAGGTGCTGCTGCTGCTGTCGGACTGTATGCGTAAGCTGGGTATGCAGCAATGGCATTTGTTAATTGGGGAAGCGGGCCTCAGCCGATCGCTCCTATCGGTGTTTCCAGAACGTTTACGGTCAGACGTACGGCGGGCGATCGCTCATTTAGATCGCATGGCCCTGGAAGCGCTGCCCCTGTCGGAGGAGCTACGCGATCGGGCGCTGTTGCTGCTGGATCTCCGGGGACAACCGGCAGACGTGTTGCAAACCGTATCCCAGCTTGACCTAGAAGATGATCAGCGCCGAATTATTGAGAACCTCAAGGGCTTAGTCGAACTATTGCAGGATAGCTTCCAGGCCCAGCCCGATCAGGCCCATCCGTCGCTGATCCTCGATCTCAGCCTCATGCAAACCTTCGACTATTACACCGGCATTGTCTTTGAAGCGGTGAACTGGGGCGAGTCGGGTCAACGCATCTTGGGACAAGGGGGACGCTATGACCAACTGCTGGGGTTATACCATCCCCAAGGCGATAGCGCTCCAGGCGTAGGCTTTTCCCTCAATATCGAAGATCTGCACCATGTGATGCTGACCAACGATCGCTTGCCCTTGGAGATTCCCGCGAGCCATTGGCTGGTAGTGCCCCAGTCTCCCGCTGCCTATGCGACGGCGTTCACCCATGCCCAGACGATCCGTGACGCGAGTACGCCCGATGAACCACAGCGGGTGGAAGTGGATCTCATGGATCGAGGCAGTCCGGAGGCGGTGCGTGCCTATGCCCAGCAACAGCACATTGAACAGATTGCCTGGATCAGTGCAGCCGGTGACCTGACGGTTGAGCGCTTAGCCTAGGCCTCTGCGGCGGAAATGTGTCCCTGTAGCTGTTCCCTTCGACTTCGCTCAGGGAACGGTGGCTGGTTTGCTCAGGGAACAACCGCTAGTTTGCTCAGGGAACAGTGGCTGGTTCGCTCAGGGAACAGGGCTGGACTCTGGCTTCCTCCCTTCAGGAGATGTCCCACAAACACCTCCGCTGGCTGAGCGAAGCCGAAGCCAGCGACGTCAAA
>RECH01000314.1 GCA_007694125.1 Leptolyngbya sp. DLM2.Bin15 | reverse complement strand
TTTCCCGTGCTCTTACCTCATCTCAGACCGATTGGCTATTCAGTTGAGCAATTACTAAAATTCTTTTTGAGACTGCCTCAAAGTCTGCTATCATACATTTCTTGTGGCTGGTTATGCATTGTTCGTCCTTAAACAGGAAGAGCGATCGCCCGCCAAGTGAATTGAATATCAATTCCGAAAAAGTACCCTGGAGAGATGGCCGAGTGGTCGAAGGCGCAGCACTGGAAATGCTGTATAGGGGTGACTCTATCGAGGGTTCGAATCCCTCTCTCTCCGTTTTTCATCCAATCCCTGCCCTAGTCTGCTCATTGACGTAGTGGACGATGTGGATCCTAAGTCGTTCTAGGTTCTACTCCAGTTCTTGGGTGACCAAGGCTAGAATAGAGAGACATCGTTATTCAGGAACGCCAGCGTTCACACGTTGGGATCAGTCCCAAGGGGCGATCGCCTAGGCCAAACTTAGAGGATGCGATCGCTGCCCTGTGGCCAAACCGCAGTCAGCGAAAGCCTTGGGTCTAGGGTCAGTTCCCCCTGTCTATTGCTGCATCTCCCATGCACGGAGAATTGCTCTACGGGTGAAACGTATTATTAACTATGAAACAGTCTTTGCACTCTCGTTCAACCCTTCAACCTCGCCGCATTCGGCCCACCCATGCTAGAGCGACAGGAACGGTCGTAGCCGGGATGGCAGCCGTAGGCTGGATGATGCTCCAAAGCATCTTGCCGGCCCCCGCCCTAGCCAATGGCCAGACTGGGCAAAATGGTCGAGACCTCAGCTACAGCAACTTGCTGCAAAAAATCCAGGCAGGGCAAGTCGAGAGCATTGCCATTGATGAGAGCCGCAATGTGGTTCAGGTGACGCTGGAAGATCAAGACAACGCGACCCCCGTTGAGGTGCAAATCTTCACCAGTGCCCTCAATGCGGAGCTGATTCAGCTTGCACGAGAAAACAATGTCCAAATTGAGGCCGCATCCACGACGAATGGTGGCACCGCGACTTGGTTTTTCACCAACTTCTTCCTGGCCTTCCTGGTGGTAGTGTTCCTTGTGATGATTTTGCGGCGTTCTGCCAACGCATCGGGGCAAGCCATGAACTTTGGCAAATCTCGCGCTCGTTTCCAAATGGAAGCGAAGACGGGGGTGATGTTTGACGATGTGGCGGGTATTGAAGAGGCTAAGGAAGAGCTGCAAGAAGTGGTCTCTTTTTTGAAGAAGCCTGAGAAATTCACGGCGGTGGGGGCGCGGATTCCCCGAGGGGTGTTGCTGATTGGCTCGCCAGGTACGGGTAAAACGCTGCTGGCCAAGGCGATCGCTGGTGAAGCTGGTGTTCCTTTCTTTAGTATCTCGGGTTCAGAGTTTGTTGAAATGTTTGTGGGCGTGGGTGCCTCCCGAGTGCGTGACTTGTTCCGCAAGGCCAAGGAAAATGCGCCCTGTATTGTCTTTATTGATGAAATTGACGCCGTCGGTCGGCAGCGTGGTACGGGCATCGGCGGCGGCAATGATGAACGGGAGCAAACCCTCAACCAGCTTTTGACTGAAATGGATGGGTTTGAGGGCAATGCCGGGGTGATCATTATCGCCGCCACCAACCGCCCGGATGTGTTGGATTCGGCGCTGCTGCGTCCTGGTCGCTTCGATCGCCGTGTATTGGTTGATCTGCCTGACTTTAATGGACGTCTCGGTATTTTAGAGGTGCATGCTCGCACCAAAAAAGTAGCGGCGGATGTCTCGCTAGAAAACCTAGCCCGCCGGACGCCAGGGCTATCTGGGGCGGACTTGGCTAATCTGCTCAATGAAGCCGCTATCCTCACCGCCCGTCGCCGTAAGGATGCCATTACCCTCGCGGAAATTGATGATGCTTTCGATCGCGTCATTGCTGGGATGGAAGGTACACCCCTGGTAGACAGCAAGAAAAAACGGCTAGTTGCCTACCATGAAGTGGGTCATGCCATCGTTGGCACCTTGGTGAAAGGTCACGAGCCTTTGCAGAAGGTTACCCTAATTCCTCGGGGGCAGGCCCTAGGGCTCACCTGGTTTACCCCCAGTGATGAACCAGGCCTAACGACGCGATCGCAATTTATGGCCCGGATCATGATGACCTTGGGTGGCCGTGCTGCTGAGGATGTGGTCTTTGGGCACGACGAAGTGACCACTGGCGCTGGCAACGATCTGGAAAAGGTGACCGACATGGTGCGCAATATGGTGACGCGCTACGGCATGTCTGATCTAGGTCAATTTGCCATGGAAACCGGTAATCACGAAGTCTTTCTGGGGCGCGATCTGGGGCGGCAAGGGGCAGAATATTCTGAGGATCTAGCCACGCGCATTGATCAACGGGTACGAGAGATGACCCTAGATTGTTATAACCAAGCCTGTGCGTTAATTCGTGATAATCGCGCCTTGGTGGATGATTTGGCTGAGCTGCTCGTCGAATGTGAAACCATTGATGGCGATGAGTTTCGCAAAATCGTGGGCGAACGGGTGGACTTACCCCAACCGGAACTGGCTAGCAGCAGCGTGTGATCCCTAGGGGAGCGATCGCCCCATCGTTAGGAGGACGTCATGACGCGCAAGATGGATGTGACGTGCCTCAAGGCTCAAGCCTGATGAGAAGAGGGTTGAGCGTAGCCGAAACCCGGTAACTCAGCGCCTGTTATGGTGTCAGCGCTCCTGCGTTGACACCTGATCTTGGTTGCTCCTGCGACCCTTATCGTCTTGCCCGATCTGGTTGAAAACAGGATGACTAGATTTGATGGTTAAGTAGTTTGCTGAAGGCATCCGGCCACGGTAGGATGCAGTATCCCTACGCGAGTGAGCGCAAGTCGGCCATGTCGCCTAAAGTTGTCGAAATTCTGTCAGACGATGAGATTCGCCGCACCCTAACCCGGCTGGCGTCTCAAGTGATCGAACGCATTGGAGATGTTTCCAAGCTGGCGCTGTTGGGTATCTATACCCGAGGGGTGCCGCTTGCCACCATGCTGGCCCAGCAAATTGAACAGTTGGAGGGGCAGGCGGTACCGGTGGGAGCCATCGACATTACCTTCTACCGCGATGATCTCGACAAAATTAAGACGCGCACGCCAGCTAAAACTAAAATCCCCATGGAGCTATCGGGAAAAACAGTCGTGCTGGTTGATGACGTGATCTACAGCGGCAGAACCATTCGCGCCGCTCTGAATGCGGTGAATGACTACGGCCGCCCTGATGTGATTTGGTTAGTCACGCTGGTGGATCGAGGGCATCGCGAGTTGCCCATCCATCCTGATTTCACCGGCAGATGCCTGCCCACGGCCCGCGATGAGGTGGTGAAGGTCTATGTGCAGGATGTGGATGGGCGAAATGCAGTGGAACTCATGGGCCCCAGTGAGTAATGAGAGGTGTGGTTCAACCCAGGGGCGATCGCTCCCTGGTGAGAAAGGGCACCTCTAAGATTTCTCCTTGCGCTGTACCTACTTGAACGGTCAGCCCTGGGCCACCGGCTTTGGTGCGCAGGTAGGCTAAGCCAATCGCGCCGGATTCTGCCGGGGTAATGCTGGTGAGCAAACCCACCTTGGCGTCGTCCACCATCAAGGCTGTCCCTGGCTCCACCCAGTCGGATAGACGAATGCCCCAAAGCTGTTGCTTGACGCCTTTATAGGTATCTAGTCGAGCAATGGTTTCTTGTCCGATGTAGCATCCCTTAAAGAATGAGATGGTATGCCACAGGCCAGCCTCTAGGGGATTGTAGTCTTCTGTTAGCTCCTGCCCTGGCATGGGCCGCCCCTGCTGGATGCGCAGGGATTCCCATAGATCCTGGCCAAATGGGATGGCTCCAGCTCCGGTGAGCTGTTGCCAGAGGTTGGCTCCCTGATCGCGATCGCAGATTAAGGTATAGCCCGGTGTGGCCAAGCCGCTACCTGCCGCCACCCGCACCGTCCTACCATTGATGTCCGTGGTGGTATGGGTTTGGGGAGCAGCGATCGCTAGTCCTACCTGTTGCAGTAAGCGATCGCTCTCCGGGCCCATGATGCTGAAGCAGGTCGTGGTCTCGGTGAGGTCAGCCAACTCCACCTTGTCGGCAAAAAAGATAAACCGATCCATCCACTGCATCAGCTTGCTGCCATAGCCAGGGGAGGTCACTAAGCAAACGTGATCTTCTAGTACGTAGGCGCTGACGAGGTCAATGGTGCGGGCCGTCGAGGTTACAAAAACCGTATCGCAGCTTTGCCCTGGCTGCAGCGGTTCCATGGCATTGGTGGTTTGGTTGTGCAAAAACCGGAGGCGATCGCCCCCGCCCACCCGAACGCGGCCCCAGTGGGAGCGATCGCATAGGGCTACACCGGCAGCGATCGCTTGCCGAGCATCATCATCTTGGCCAAACTGTTGAGGCACCGTTTGGTCGGCGACGGTCATAAAGGTGGCTCCAGCGGCAGCCTGCACCTCTTGTAAGGTAGTCATCATCAAGCGTTACAGCCTCAGTATCCGGCTTCATCGGGATGTATCCCCTTGATTCTACCGAACCTCGGCCTCTAGGTTGCTGACCGCAGCCTGCAGAACTGCCCCTGGCCATAACCATGGGCTAGAGACCTAGTTGCCTCCGGGACTGACGGAATCCCGCTGGCCGACCTGAGTGGTCACCGAACGCATCCGATAGGTCAACATGCCAGGCTGCAGCGACTCTAGGGCTTCTGCATAAAAGGGATCAGCCCCCGTGCCAACCAGCTCCGGTCGCTCCGCCAGCGCTAGCTGCTGTTCTTGACTCAGCCGCACTTCAATGGTGGGCGTGATACCCCGCTGGCTAATATCAAGTCCATCGGGCGTGAAGTAGTGGGCAACGGTGACGGCTAGACCTGAACCATCGGATAAAGGATGAACCGATTGCACCAGCGCCTTGCCAAAGGTACGCCGACCGATGACGATCGCGCGATCATTATCCAGCAGCGCCCCGGTGAGGATCTCGCTAGAACTAGCAGAGTTGCCATTCACCAACACCGCCAGTGGCAGATCGGTCAGTGCGGTTTGGTTTGCCGAAAAGTCTTCCGTGCGCCCCCGCCGATCCACGGTTTGCACAATGGTGCCTTCATTAATCCACATGCGGGAAATATCAATACTGGCCTGCAGCAGCCCGCCCGGATTATTGCGCAGATCTAGGACAAACCCGTTGACGCCATCATCCAGCAAGGCTTCGATCGCCCGTCGCATTTGCTGAGGAGAATGGGAGCTAAATTCGGTAAGGCGGATATAGCCCACTCGGTTAGCACCCTCTTCCCGCAGGGTGTAGTGAACGGCGGGCACTTCGATGCGCATCCGGTTCAGCGAGACTTCAAACGCTCCCACTGTATCCCGCTCAAGGCGCAGCATCACTTGGGTACCCACTTCGCCGCGAATCCGTTCTGAGGCATCTTGTACGGTCATGCCTGCTGTGGATTCGCCATTGATCGCTAGGATGCGATCGCCCGTGCGCAGACCGGCGGCCATGGCCGGCGAGTTCATCAGCGGCTCAACCACCACGATGGAATTGGTATCCGGATCGGCCTGCAGGCGAATCCCTACCCCGGAGAGCTCCCCAGAGGTTTGGTTGGTCAAGGTTTCAAATTCTTCGGGATCCATAAACCGCGTGTAGGGATCCTCCAAAAGCTCTAGGGCATTCACCAGGGCAGCGTAGGCTTGCTGTGGGGAGGAGTATTCGGTTCCTAGCAAGTCTTGGCGAACCGCTTGCCAATCGACTTGGTTGAAATTTTCATCCACATAGCTGCGGTTCACGATTTGCCAGGCTTCATCCAAAACAGCTTGGGGGCTATCATGCAGGGCGATCGCTGCCCTGGGGCTAGCCATGGGGGTCAGGGTTGAAACCGCTGCCGCAACGGCTAGCGCGCCGCTGAGGCGACGAACTACTTTAGAACGAGAAAAAAGGTGCATTCGAGTCATATCAATACCTAGCCCTGAACGTGGACAGCGCAGCCTGCAAACCAATCAGCTAGAAACCAGCTAGAAACAACGGAGACCTCTTGGGGGCTTGATGCCTTACCCATAGGCTCCAACACCCTGGATGGATGTCTGGCATAGCCCAACCGAGGAGCGATCGCCCCCCAACCGAAACGAGTGAGAGGGGCATGATGATCACCTGAGACGACCCAACAGACGGATGAGCCAAGATTATGGATACCAAGAGTTGTGCTCAGAATACCCACCCTTGGCTAAGAAATCGCGATCAACGGGATTGAAGTAGATATGCATCAGGGCTTGGTTAACCGCTTGCGTCTCTAACCTCAGCCAGTAGACATGCAGACTATCGAGTCATAGATGGGAACCACTACAAAGGCGATCGCTCTCATTCCGGTCGCGGCGCAAGAAACCTCGAAACCTATGCGGCGATCGCCCCTGCATCATCAGCATAGCCACAAGAACCTAGGGGCTCCTAAAACCCCTGTGCCAGTTTTGCTAAGCGTCCCTAGATCCCCCCAAGGTCAAGCCCAGTCAGATCTTTGCCCCATATCACCCCTGGTTTTCAATTGATAGGTGTCATAAATTTACTGATTTACTTAAGGGTTGTATGACCCGTGGATTGCGGCCCACCTGAGCGGCTCCTTTTCTCCTGTATGGCGACATCATGAAACCTAGGGCGATCGCTGATGATGTCAGGGATTGCCTGCAGCCCCTAGGGCTCTCTGATCCCCTACCCTGCAGGTCACATCTTGCCCCCAAGCCACAGTCTAGGGCAGGCAACTTCATCGAAGGGTGGCAACTTCTTGGGCATGGGTATGTCACAATGTAAGCGGCTTTGCCAACTTTACATTTGCAAACCACCTACCCCTATACAAACGATTGGAAGACTTGTGAGTTATGGAACCGATTTATCAGTACGCCTGGCTGATCCCGGTTCTGCCCTTAGCAGGGGCAATGTTGATCGGACTAGGTCTTGTTTCATACGGCACCACCGTTAATCGCCTGAGGAAAGCCTCTGCTTTCTTCATCGTGTTCCTGATTGGAGCTGCGATGGTGTTCTCCTTTGCCCTGCTATGGAGTCAGATCCAAGGGCACGAATCCTACACTCGCACCATAGACTGGGCCGCCGCCGGAGACTTTCACCTCAGGATGGGCTACACCATCGATCACTTGACGGCAGTAATGCTGGTGATTGTGACCACCGTAGCCCTATTGGTCATGGTCTACACCGACGGCTACATGGCTCATGATCCGGGCTATGTACGCTTTTATGCTTACCTGAGCTTGTTCAGCTCATCTATGCTCGGTTTGGTGATTAGCCCAAACCTGGTTCAAATTTATGTGTTCTGGGAACTGGTCGGGATGTGCTCCTACCTCCTGATTGGCTTTTGGTATGACCGCAAAGCGGCAGCGGAAGCCTGTCAAAAAGCCTTTGTCACCAACCGCGTTGGCGACTTTGGACTGTTGCTTGGCATCCTAGCCCTGTATTGGGCTACCAGCAGCTTTGAGTTTGAGGAAATCGGCGTCCGGCTCACTAGCTTGGTAGAGTCGGGGAGCTTGAGTGTTGGGCTAGCCTCCCTATTTTGCATCTTGGTCTTTCTGGGGCCGGTGGCTAAATCGGCTCAGTTTCCCCTGCATGTCTGGCTACCCGACGCCATGGAAGGCCCCACCCCCATTTCTGCCTTGATCCACGCGGCAACCATGGTTGCGGCTGGAGTATTCCTGATTGCCCGCATGTTTCCGGTCTTTGAAGGTCTGCCGGGCGTGATGGACGTGATTGCTTGGACTGGGGCCATCACAGCCTTTTTGGGAGCCAGCATTGCCATCACCCAAAATGACATTAAGAAAGGACTCGCCTATTCCACCATGTCTCAGTTGGGATACATGGTGATGGCCATGGGGGTAGGTGCCTATGGTGCTGGGCTGTTTCACCTGATGACCCATGCCTACTTCAAAGCGATGCTCTTCCTAGGATCAGGTTCTGTGATCCACGGCATGGAAGAGGTCGTGGGTCACGATCCTGCCCTCGCTCAAGACATGCGGCTTATGGGTGGTCTACGTCGTCATATGCCCATCACCGCGATCACGTTTTTGATTGGTACCCTAGCGATCTGCGGGATTCCTCCCTTTGCCGGGTTTTGGTCGAAGGATGAAATCCTCGGGTCAACCTTTGCGGTCAATCCACTGCTCTGGGCCATCGGCTGGGGAACGGCGGGGATCACCGCCTTTTATATGTTCCGCATGTATTTCTCCACCTTTGAAGGCGACTTTCGCGGCAACCGGGATGACATTCGCCAGCAACTGCAAGCCGAAAAGCTGCAGCGCATGGGCTTAGCCTTTGGCCCCGGTGCTATGGATCCGCAAGAGCTGACGGTGGATACCGATCCCCATGGGGATCACGGTGATGACCACGGCCATGCCCACAGCGAGTTTCCCCATGAATCACCTTGGGCGATGACGATTCCCCTGATGGTTTTGGCAGTTCCGTCGATGCTGTTGGGTCTGGTCGGGACGCCCTTCGTCAACTACTTTGAGGCTTTTGTCCATCCGCCGGGTGAGTTGGTTGAAGAACTTCCCGCCTTCGGCATTCCGGCAGAGTTTGAGTGGGCAGAATTCATCACCATGGCTGGTAGTTCTGTGGGGATTGGTCTGATTGGGATCAGCCTAGCCTCGTTGATGTACCTCACCTATAAGGTCAGTGCCGCAGCGATCGCTCAACAGATTCAGCCGCTGTACCAGCTTTCATTGAACAAGTGGTACTTTGACGAAATCTACGATGCCGTCTTTGTGAAAGGCAGTCGTCGTTTGGCGCGGCAAGTGTTAGAAGTAGACGTGCGCATTGTAGATGGCGTTGTCAACTTGGCAGGGTTTGTCACGCTGATTACAGGAGAAGGGCTGAAGTACCTCGAAAATGGTCGAGTACAGTTCTATGCTCTGATTGTGTTTGGTGCAGTCCTAGGTTTGGTGCTCGTGTCGGGTATCACCTAAGTCTAGTAAGCCTAGCAAGATAGCACGTCTAGGATTCTAGGCTTAGCTATCCCGGTTGGGGGCAGGGGCGATCGCTCCTCTTCCCAGCCGTCCCACGGATGAGATCTGAACCAATTTTGAAGAAACGCAGAGTATTCGATAGTTTCACGCATACTGTTGATGAGTTGTCTGAAGCTGATCCCATGTACCCGTTCAACGTCAGGTTCGATAACCAGCGTTTAGGGAAACGATGATGACAACGACCCCTAGGGCAAGCATCCTTTCTCCCAGCGCGCTGGTTTGAATAATCTGGCTTAACGATCATAATTTTTCGATGAGTATGGCTGATTTTCCCTGGCTAAGCACCATAATCCTATTCCCGATCTTGGCAGCATTGCTAATCCCAATCTTGCCAGACAAGGATGGCAAAGGCCGAGTGATCCGTTGGTATGCACTAACGGTCGGTCTCATTGACTTTGCCCTGATCATTTACGCGTTTTATAACTTCTACGACGTCTCTAACCCAGGCATGCAGCTTGTGGAAAGCTACAGTTGGGTGCCGTCTCTTGATCTCAACTGGTCAGTGGGGGCAGATGGTCTATCCATGCCGTTGATTTTGCTGACGGGTTTTATTTCGACCCTGGCAATTTTGGCATCGTGGCCAGTGACCCTGAAGCCTCGCCTGTTCTACTTCTTGATGCTGGCTATGTATGGCGGGCAGATTGGGGTGTTTGCCGTCCAGGATATGCTGCTGTTCTTCTTTATGTGGGAACTGGAGCTGATCCCGGTCTATTTACTTCTGTCCATCTGGGGCGGCAAGAAGCGGCTCTACGCGGCCACCAAGTTTATTTTGTATACCGCTGGGGGATCGCTGTTCATCCTCGTGGCGGCTTTGGCCATGGCCTTCTACGGCGATTCTGTCACCTTTGACATGCGATCGCTGATGGATAAAGACTTTTCGCTGAAGTTCCAGCTTTTAGTCTATGCCGGCCTCTTTGTGGCCTATGCGGTGAAACTGCCCATTTTTCCCCTGCATACCTGGCTGCCCGATGCCCACGGGGAGGCCACAGCTCCAGTCCATATGCTGCTGGCGGGCATCCTCCTGAAAATGGGCGGCTATGCCTTGATTCGCATGAACTGCGAGATGCTGCCTGATGCCCATGCCTACTTTGCGCCTGTCCTTGTCGTGTTGGGGGTGGTGAACATCATCTACGCAGCCCTCACCTCCTTCGCCCAGCGCAACCTCAAGCGGAAGATCGCCTATTCGTCGATTTCCCACATGGGCTTTGTGCTGATTGGCATTGCCTCCTTCACCGATCTGGGCATGAGCGGCGCGGTCTTACAGATGGTCTCCCATGGCTTGATTGGTGCCAGCCTCTTCTTCCTGGTGGGAGCCACCTACGATCGCACCCACACCCTGATTTTGGATGAAATGGGCGGCGTGGGACGGTTGATGCCCAAGATCTTTGCCATGTTTACCACCTGCTCCTTGGCCTCCTTGGCCCTGCCGGGCATGAGTGGTTTTGTGGCAGAGCTGATGATCTTCGTAGGTTTTGCTACCAGCGATGCCTACAGCCTCACCTTCAAGGTGTTGATTGTCATCCTGGCGGCGATTGGCGTGATTCTCACCCCGATTTACCTGCTGTCGATGCTGCGGGAGATTTTCTATGGCCCTGAAAATAAAGAGCTGACCTCCCACGAAGTGTTGATCGATGCAGAACCTCGGGAAGTGTTCATCATTGCTAGCCTGCTGGTGCCGATCATTGGCATTGGCCTCTATCCCAAGCTGATGACCCAGGTCTACGACGCCAAGACCCTGCAACTGACAGCTCGGATGCGCAGTTCTGTGACCACCCTGACCGCCCAGCGGCAGGCAACCGCAGACGCCCTAGCGATCGCTCCCCTGCAGGCCCCGTCTCTGCCTCGCTAGATCCCATCCGCAACTATCCTCAACCTGGGTCGGCATGTCCGATCCAGGTTTTTTATGGCCGACTAGTACTGCAAGATAGAAGAACGAAGACAGAAAAACGAAAAGGAATTCCAGGACACAGACGGTTTCCCGCCTCAGCCAATAGGCGGGTTACTTACGCCTCAGAGTACTAGTCGTTGAAGGGCGTATCTAGGGGATCATCCTCCGAATAGAGCGATCGCATCCGGCGATGCTGGCCCGTGGGTCGGGCTTCCCGTCCCTTTGAGACCACCTGAGGGCTGGCCTGGGGCGGTGGATCTAGATCTAGGCGGCGCATCCGTTGCTGAATATCTTCCACGAGTTTACGGTTGGCGGCCATCAGATCGGCGACGAGACCAAAGATCCAAATCTGTACACCGATCAAAATCAAAATAGCCGCCAAAATTAGACTAGGAATGCGGGTGCGCTCTGCCCCCATCAACAGAAAAATCAACCAGCGCGTTCCCAGCAAGAACCCTAATCCAAAGGGAATACTGCCCAGCAAAACGAAAAACCGCATCGGCTGGTAGATCATAAAGATGCGGAAAATGGTCAGAATCGATCGCTGAACATAGGACGGAATGCTTTTCACCAGCCGCGACGGCCGGGCTACATAATTCGTGCGAATGGGCACCGAGGTCATGGCAATCCCTTTCTGCCCCGCCTGGATAATCGTTTCCAAGGTGTAGGTATAGCGATTGAAGACATTAATTTGCAGCGCCGCCCGGCGACTATAGGCGCGAAAGCCGCTAGGTGCATCGGGGATGTCGGTATTACTGGCCAAGCGCACCACCCAACTGCCAAGATTTTGCAACAGTTTCTTGATCGGCGAAAAATGTTTGGTCTGCCAGATGGGACGCGCCCCGATGACAATATCCGCCTCACCTTGGAGAATGGGCTGGATCAACGCTGGAATATCTTCGGCACAATATTGGTTATCGGCATCGGTGTTGACAATAATATCCGCCCCTGCCCGCAGCGATGCTTCCAAGCCAGCCATAAAGGCCCGCGCCAGCCCTTGATTGTGGGCTAAACGCACAATGTGATGCACCCCGCTAGCCTTCGCCACCGCCGCGGTGCGATCGCGACTACCATCATCAATCACTAACCATTCAATACAGTCGATGCCTGGCAACTGACGCGGCAGCTCTGCCAAGGTTGCGCCCAAGGTCTCTTCTTCGTTGTAACAGGGAATTTGGATGATCAGCTTTGTCATAGATGACCCTTTTCAGCGCAGTATAGAACCTTGGTGATTCTATCAATGATGTACGGAATGTCTAGGTCTAGGGGAGAGCGATCGCTCCCATCATAGAAGCATAATGATAGGTCGATCCATAAGGCGAGGTTTCCTCTCTGCTTCAATCCAGCGCTATACTCAGACTGGTTACAGATGCGGTATTTAGGTTTGATGACAGCTTTAAGTGTGGTACTAAAATCTACCATGGCTCTACCCTCCACAGCCCCTCTTCATGCAACAATGCAAACTTTAAGTACTATCAAAAAGAGACTTCGAGATGTTTGAACACAATGTAGAAGAAGTAGCTAGAGAAATCAATAGTTTCCTAAAAAAGTTAGATGCCTGGGCAACTCAGTTACAAATCATAACTGTTATAATTACATTAACAGCAGTTTTAGCATCATTAGCGATTGGTTTCTTTGCAGGAGAGTTAGAGCCAATTTGGATTAAGATTATGGCTTTAGTGGCAGCTTTTTGCACTGTTTCTATGTCTGCTTTGAGACTAGAGAAGAAGGCGCGTGACTTACGAGAAGGCTATCGCCACCTCCAATACGCTGTGTACAAGTACAAAATAGGGGCATTTGATATCTCTGCATTAGTGAATGCTTACTTTGAAACAGAAAAAATCGTTGGTCATGTAGAATTAGATGAAGAAGCAATATCTAAATTGGTTGATGTGAAACGAAATCCAAAACAAGATGAATCATAGTAGACAGAGCACTTTGAGCTTTGGCTCTTGGTTCCGGAGAAATCACGATTCTAGAATGCTTTAAGTATGAAGCCAGAATTTTATTGAAATTATTGCTAATTAGATTTATGCCTTATTTTTTATTTCTGCGTACTTTAAGCATTGTTTTAGGTCAATTAACTCAGTCAAGGCTTGTACTTTCTATTGTCGCCTTAATTATTCCCGGCGTTACTTATTTTCGCAAAACTGATAAGCTGATTGTTGCTCTTACGATTGATGATGGGCCAGATCCTGTGACAACACCAAAGATTCTGGAAGTTCTTCAATGCTACGGAGCACGAGCAACTTTCTTTGTTATCAGTAATAGAGTTGAAGGAAATGAGCCTCTTCTTATAGACATGGTTAATCAAGGTCATGAGTTAGGCAATCACTTAACTGAAGACAAGCCTAGTATTAGACTTTCGCCCAGTGAGTTTGAAGTTGAGCTTTGCAAAGCTCATTCGGTGCTGTCTAGTTTTACTAAACCTCGCTGGTTACGTCCTGCATCTGGCTGGTACACCCCCTGCATGGTGAACACTGCCCGTAAATATAATTATCGAGTTGCACTCGGCTCCGTCTTCCCCTTTGATACGAACATTATTTCATCAGATTTTGCTTCTGAATATATCCTGTCAAATATTTCTCCTGGCTCAATAATTGTCCTACATGATACTGGTGCGTGGGGTGAAAAAACAGCGATAACTTTGGAAAAAGTCTTACCCGAACTCTCTAAGAAAGGATATAGCGTTGTTACACTATCAGACCTTTTTACCCTTTAGAATCTAGAAATACGGATAGTGCTCAAGACATAATGATAGAATGTTACCGCTATTGAATTTCCATTTGGCTATGGCAGTGTATCCCGTCTATACCTCGTCTCGCATCGTCAAGAATGGTTGCATCCACAACGGCAAGCAACGGTTCAAGGGTCGGGACTGCGAACGGTAGTTTGTTGAACATCCCACCAAGAAAGTGCTTGACCGATCACGAGT
>RECH01000122.1 GCA_007694125.1 Leptolyngbya sp. DLM2.Bin15 | reverse complement strand
GGTGGCTCCGGAGGCTCCGGCGGCATCGGTGGTTCGGGCGGCTCCGGCGGCTCCGGCGGCTCCGGTGGCTCCGGTGGCTCCGGTGGCTCTTCGACTTGAATGTTAATCGCGATCGCCACGGGGTCAGATTCCGCCAAAATGGGGACGCCTTGATTGAAATCTCCAGCACTTAGGGTAATAGCATTGGCAACGAGCCCCGTTTCGCCCTCCGGTGGACTGTAGTCTAGCTCGTCACCGGGGAAAATAATATCACCGGGGGCTAGCAGTATGCCGTTGCGCCGCAGCTCCCCAAGCACTGCCACAATCCGCACCACCGTATTGTCATTGTTGCGATCGCGCACCAGCAATTGCAAGTCTTCATAGGTCAGGCGAATGGACTGGCCGATATCGACATTAATCGGGGTAGCGATCGCCGTGAGCGTAGGCGCTTCATTCACCCCAGTAATGCGAATACGTTCATCGCCACTGATGTTACTGAACGTACGGACATTTTCCCCGGTCACAGGCACAGGAAATACGCTATCTGGCGTCCCCTCCGTGAGGGTCACCATGCCGGTCACAATAGCAAACGCCGTCCCGTTGAGATTAGACACATCTCCCACGGTAAAGGGCACATTGTCGGGGCCGCCCGCATGGGTAATGCGTACCTGACCGCTAGTATCGCCAATGAGGGGCATGGGAGGAGGAGGGACAATGGGTCCTTCAATAGGGCCTTCAATCGGTTCAACCGGGTCAAGTAGAAACAAGGGTTCGCCCCGCGTGTCAATACTGGGCGCACCCTCTTGATTAAACGTCCGCCCCGTAATCAAGACGCGATCGCCTGTGAGGGTGACATCTCCACCAGGTCCCAAAAAGTTGGAGGTATTGATAGAGTCCACCGTCACATCCCCGGCAGGATTGGTCAGTTCCTCGGCACTGGTGAGGGTACGCAGGTCTAATGTAGGATTATCGGGATCATTAACGCTGAGAATAGTGACAGATCCGGCCCTTTCCTCTTGAGTCATGCTGCTGGGAGAGGTGTCAATCCCTCCCACGCGAATATCGCCACTGGAAAAGATCCGGATATCCCCGGAGTCTGTAAAGATTCCCGAGGTCCTGAGGTTACCGACCTCAATGCCGTTGGGGGCAATCAGGTCAATGGAGCCACTCCCATCAAATCCATCCCCAGTGTCGAGGTTGCCCCCAATGATTCGGGCGGCAGAAATCCGCAGGTTCCCGCCGAAGGTGGAGATGGTGTCATTGCGGTTCATGCGGAATGTGCCCCGACCATCGGTATCGGCATCGGCAATGAAGGTGAGGGAAAAGCTAGAGGTGCTGCCCTGGAGTTGTCCTCCCTCTAATGGCTCGATGCGGATATTGTTGGTGGCTTCTAGGATCACATCCGCACTAAGAAGGGCCGCTTCAAGGGCCGCTTGGGAAATGGTGAAGGTGCTACCGGGGGCATCGCCTGCCAGGATCTGTTGATCGGCAAGTTGGCCATCATCGTCTGCGGGGCCAGTTCCCGCCACCACAATAATATTTTCCGGATCCAGCAATAGGACGCCGGGGCTGCCATCAACGGTGCGGGTGCGGACGTCTCCTCGGTAGCGCAGGCTGTCGCGCCCTGAAATTTCTACGCGCCCCCCCTGGCCGGCGGGGCCACCCCGAGCCAGGATGCGGCCGGCAAAGCTGGTGGTCCCATCTGACCACAGAACAACGTTACCCCCCTCGGCCTGGGGGGCGGTGGCATTGGCCCGAATCTGGACATCGCTACCCACCACCGTGGTTTGGGCATTGGGAATGGGATCACCGCCTCGGTAACCGCCGCCAATGCGTACCTGGCCAGCCTCGGGGCCAGAGACATTCACCGTGGCATCAAACACCCCAACGCGATCGCCCAGAATATTAATCTGAGATCCCTGAGACTCGGCACTAGCGGTTGTCAACCGTCCCGAGGCGATCGCTGTCCCTGCCTCCGTAGGAATGGAGATCTGAGAGCCCGTGAGCACCACCGTACCGTCTGGGTTCACCTGCACGCCGGTGGCATGGCGCAAGCCGGGGAGGGTCAGCAGTTCCGGCAGGGAGGGTGCGGTCAGCGGTAGGGTGCCGGATGCCGTCGGAGCTGCTTCCAGGTCAAGGCTAAGGAGCATACCCTCGGATTGGATGCGCACATACTGCTCGCCCTCCACCGCCGCTAGGGTAATGGTGCCACCAGGGGCGATCAGCGTGCCCGTATTCACCACGGTGCCGCCTAGAAGGGTAATCGATGCACCTGGATCCACCCGCAGCCGTCCCGCATTGACGATCGCTCCCGGTTCACTCAATCGGAACGTAAAGCCATCGGGTTGCCTCACTAACGCGCGATAGTTGCTGCTCTCGGTGCTGCTAAAGAAGCGATCGCCGAAGGTGACGCGATCGGCACTGGTAGCAGTGAACGATGCTGGAACATCCAGCCGGGCATTGGGGCCAAACAAGATGCCCGCTGGGTTCATTAACACTAGGTCGGCATTGCTGCCCGTCACCCGAACTAAGCCATCGATCAGCGACGGATTGCCGCCCACCACTCGCCCCAGGATGTTCTGTACCTCAGCATCGGTGCGAAAGTTAGCCAGTTGCCCTGGGGATAGCCCAAAATCTTCAAAGCTATGAAACAGGTTGGCACCATTGCGAGACGGCGAGCCGCCCTGAATGATGAAGCGATCGCCCCGTTGTTGCACCTCCGTCCCCAGGTCATCTTGCCCCGGTGTCACTTGAGCCTGCACCGGTAGAACTACTCCGAGTAATCCCATAACCGTAATGACACCGACGTGGGAGAGCGATCGCTCCTGTCCCAGCTTTTGAGCCATGATAAACCACCTTGTGACGTTGGAACGGATGTATCTTAGCGAAGGTCATGCACCTCAATCTTGTGAACCCTAGTTTGGGGTAATCCTAGTGTGGGCAATCACAAGAATTATCCCAACGCCCTTGATATCAAGCTAGAGCGTCGTAAGGATACGGATCCTCTTCTATCTTTACAGCCACAAGCCTGAACGTCAGCGGCATCCATGTAAATCTTTAGCCTGGGCGAGCAAGTCCTCCGGTCATCGTCACCATCTGCAACAGCCTTCTGTCGGCAGACCTGTTGAACTGAAGCGAAGCAAATGGGCTAAGCTTTTGAGGCACATTGAGCCATGAACTACCGTTTTTTCTGCCCTAGCTGTGACTGATTCTTCTTCCTGCTCGACTGTCCCCACTCTTCAGCATCAGGCTGCAGCGCTATTGCTCTACCAATCCGTCTTACAAGACGAGGCTGGTCAAGCATTTCTTCACCTCCTGCAGACCCTAAGCCAAGCACCCCCCAACCCCATCACCGTGCTCCAGGCCTACGGCCAATGGTTCTCAACCCTTGCCCAACGCGGCCAGAGCTGGCCCGATTACATCCTCACCCAGGTGTTGCGATCGCCCAATCCCTTCAGTCTGCTGGCCCAGCGCCAGACCTGGGACAGTCTTCCCCCCGCTCTTCTCGACGCAGCCCGCCACGACCTACGGCAACTCCAGCACCTTTACCGCTGCACTGGAGACCAGGTGGCCGCCTGGGTAGGCGCGATCGCTCCCCTGACTCCGCCCGCTTGGACGACCTGCACCACCGAGGGCGATCGCCAGCCCGCTATCTGGACGACGCTGGCGACGCTAGACAACTGGAGTGACGCCCTGCCAGATCTCGCCGCCTACTATCGTCACCACGGCGTAGGACTTTTTGCCGACTATCACGCCCTGCGCTGGCATAGCGGTCAGTTCCTCGGCATTGCCTACCCCGATCCGGTGCATCTGGAATCCCTAGTGGGCTATGACGACCAAAAACAAATTCTGTTACGCAATACCGAAGCCCTGTTGGCCGGACTGCCGGCCCTGCATGTGTTGCTCTACGGCAGTCGCGGGTCTGGTAAATCATCCTTGGTGAAGGCGTTGCTGCATCGCTACGCCGACCAAGGGCTACGACTGATTGAGGTCACAAAGTCCGATTTGGCCAACCTGGTCACCATCGTGGATCGCCTGCGGGATCTGCCCCAATCGTTCATCATTTTTGTAGATGATCTGTCCTTCGAAGAAGAGGAAGATGCCTACAAAGCCCTGAAAGTTGTCCTGGAAGGCAACCTCACCGCCCGCCCTCAAAATGTGGTGGTTTATGCCACGTCGAATCGCCGCCATTTAATCCGCGAATTTTTTGGCGATCGCCCCCGTCCTAGCGATGCTGATGAAATCCATGCCTGGGATACGGTGCAGGAAAAACTCTCCTTCAGCGATCGCTTTGGCCTCACCCTCACCTTTGAGCCAGCGGATCAAACCACCTACCTAGCGATCGTCCGACATTTGGCAGAGCAGGCGGGGCTGAACCTGCCCGATGACATGCTCCAGCAGCGGGCCCTACAATGGGCCACTCGCCACAATGGGCGATCGGGGCGCACTGCCCGCCAATGTGTGGATGCCCTACGCGCCGAAACCCTCAATCCCGGAGTGCATCTTGATGGAACGCATTAATTTTCTCGCCTGGCTGATCACCATCGGCGGTATCGCCCTCTTTGCTGGAATCGTGATGGTGCGTGCCTACGGCCCCGGCCGCCAAGCACCGCCCTTTGCCGACGCGATCGCCCTGGTGGTAGCGGAGCGAACCGAACCACCGGAAGCGATCGCTTGTTTCCAGTCAGGCTATACGGCATTCCAAGCCCAGCGCTATAGCCAAGCCGTGGATGCGTTCACCCAAGCCCTGCAGCACAGCCCCGAGTTTGCCGAAGCGTTTCACAACCGAGGGCGGGCCTTGGCTAATCTCAAACAGCAGCCCCAAGCGGTGCGATCGCTCCTCCAGGCCTGTGATGCCTATGCCCTGAACGACAATCCCGATGGACTCGCTCAGGTTAAGCAAGACTTGGGAAGCCTCAAGGGTTCAGATGCCTAGCCCTCTTGCCTAATACTCTTGCGTTCCCTGAGCGAAGCCGAAGAGTTGCGTTCCCTGAGCGAAGCCGAAGGGAACAGTCGAAGGGAAGAAGGGTGGGGTTGTGGCTTCGGCTTCGCTCAGCCAGCGTAGTTTCTGGATGAGTTAACGGCTTCGCTGAGCCAGCGTAGTCTCTGGGCGAGTGCTGGTTTGGACGTTGCTCAGCCAGCGTAGTACTCTGAGGCGGAAGTAACCCACCCAGTTGCTAAGGCAGGAATCCTTGTTTGTCCTGGAAGTCCTTTTCGTTTTTCTATCTTCGTTCTTCTGTCTTGCGGTAGTAGTCTCTGGGATGGTGTTGATCCTGAAGTTAGGTATGCTGCCTCAAGACTGTCAGTAAAAGCCGTTGGGAGGGACGATTGTTGACTATACTATTGTTACAAATGTTAACATGACGTAATTTTCTATGAACCCAGAGCCGTTTGTAAATCCGCCCCTGTTCACGCTGATCATGATATCCAACTTTTTGGCGATCATTTTTGGCATCATCTTCAAAGATATGCTGGAGTATCAGGTAGCCATTTGGGACGCCGATCGCAGCGTTGAGTTTGATGTTCAGTACAAAACGCCCAAGATTATCATCACCTACCTAGGGCTGACCCTGTTCACCACCATCTTTATGGGATCCAGCCTCTGTGTATTTGGCCTGCCCCTGTGGTTTGGCTTTGCCCTAGGCGCGATCGTGGTGCTTCCCACCTGCGGGTTGCTATGGTTGCAAATGGGCTCGATGCTGCGGCTGATGGCCATCGGTGGATCCGCGGCCATTGACATTGACATCGACTACAGCGATCGCCCCCTACCCTCGAAGCCAGACGCCTAGGGGAATCTCCCATCTAGGATCTACCTAGGATCTACATTTACCCAAGCCGACCTACGTTATTGCCCATGCCTCCCATCCGCGCCTGTATCATTCTGGGCACCCGTCCAGAAGCCATTAAACTTGCCCCAGTGATCCAACAGTTCCGTCGCAGCGATGCCATGGATACCCAGGTGATCCTCACGGGGCAGCACCGGGAAATGGTTGCCCAGGTGATGGACTTGTTTGACCTAACCGCCGATCGCGATCTGGCCATCATGCAGCATGGGCAAACCCTCACCGATATCACCTGCCGCACCTTGCAGGGGCTGGAAGCGCTGTTCAAAGACCTGCAGCCTCAAATTGTGTTGGTGCAAGGCGACACCACCACCGCCTTCGCCGCTGGCCTGGCGGCCTTCTATCATCAAATTCCGGTGGGGCATGTGGAAGCGGGTCTGCGCACCGATGATTTGTTCAATCCCTTTCCAGAAGAGGCCAACCGGCGGCTGATTTCCCAAATTGCCCAACTGCACTTTGCGCCGACCACCACGGCAGTGGAGCATCTGAAGCAATCCAGCGTGGTGGGCGCGATTCACCACACCGGCAACACGGTGATTGATGCCCTGCTCTCGGTGGCAGAGCGGCAGCCCGACTGTCCGATTCCAGGGCTAGAGTGGGGCAAGTATCGCACCCTGTTGGCCACCGTCCATCGCCGGGAAAACTGGGGTGAACCCTTAGCGGCGATCGCCCAAGGCTTTTTGACCCTGCTAGACAAATTTCCCGATACGGCCCTGCTCCTGCCGCTGCACCGCAATCCCACCGTGCGGGAGCCCTTGACGGCCGCTTTGGGGGATCATCCCCGAGCCTTTTTGACGGAGCCGTTAGATTATGCCCAACTGGTGGGAGCCATCCAGCGCTGTCACCTGCTGCTCACCGATTCGGGCGGCCTTCAGGAAGAAGCGCCTAGCCTAGGCAAGCCGGTGTTGGTTTTGCGGGATACGACGGAACGGCCGGAGGCGATCGCTGCCGGTACGGCCAAGCTGATTGGCACAGACACCCAGGCGATCGTGACCGCCGCCACCCATCTGCTCACCGATGACACCGCCTACCAAACCATGGCCACCGCCGTGAATCCCTTTGGAGATGGCCATGCCTCGGAGCGCATCCTGTCTATCGTCCAGGCCTACTGCCAAGAGCGAGCATGACCTCCATCAACCACCCAAACTAATCGGCAGGTAGTCTGTCCAAGGCAGCTTGATCACCTGAATCTTGCAGCACAGCAAATAGGGGCGATCGCTGCCAGAAATTTCACTACTGCTGAGCACCCGCACCCGCAGCCAGAGGGTCATGGTGAGAATGTCCGTCTGGCTTTTTAATAGGGTTTTATCGCTCACCAAGGGCGCGATCTCGGCAATGGCCCCATCGCCACTTAAGGTCACACTATCTTCACTGGTCACCTGGGTTTTCATCGCAGCTCCAGGGCCAATGGTGCTGGGGGCTTGGTAGACCCAGAGCGACATGCGGCGATCGGGCGTCACCCGCACCACCCGATGGGATTGACCACCGACATCAATCAGGGTGCTTTCCTCCCAGTCAATTTGCATGGAGGTGTCAGCACCATTGGTCACGGTGATCGTCAGGCTGCTGATTTGCTTATCGTAGGTGAAGCGATCGCTGCCTTTAAAACCAAAGTCAATTTTGAGCACATCGGCTAGGCCCGTGCGCTCCAATTCCGCCGTCAACCCCGCTTGGTCTAGCCGCACCGTAGTGCGGTCTTCCAAGGAGTTAATCGCCTGATATATAACGTAGGCAACGGCTAGAAGATACACCGCTACGATAATGATGTCATTGGCCAAGGGGCCCCCTCTGGCATAGATTCACACAGATCAATCAGTTCACAGGTTGGCAAGAGTTGTGATCAGCCCGTCTGCCCCGCAGCCGACCGCGATCGCTCTCTGCGTGGCATGAGTGGCGGCGTTAATCCTGAACAGGGGCAGGCGATCGGGCAAACAGACTAGCCTCAATGGCAGCTAGGGCCTGATCTAAATCATCATTGACCACCTGCATATCAAACTCATCCGCCGCCGCAATTTCTGCCTCTGCCCGCTTCAGACGACGAGCGATCGCTGCTTCAGAATCATGGCCCCGACTGCGCACCCGCCGCTCCAGTTCAGCCAACGACGGCGGCAGCAAAAAGATGTGAAAGGCATCCGCATAGGATTCCCGAATTTGCCGCGCCCCATGCAGCTCAATTTCCAAGATCACCCACTCCCCCTGCTGAATCCACTCATCCACTGGCTGACGCGGCGTTCCATACCAGTTGCCGGCAAATTCTGCCCATTCTAAAAACTGGCCTTGATCGATCAGGGCTTGAAACTCGTCCCGCTGGGTAAACAGGTAGTGTTGCCCATTGACCTCACCCGGACGGGGCGATCGCGTCGTCATGGAAATCGAAAGACGCAGCTCTGGATGACGCTGCAGCAACAACTGCAGCAACGTCCCCTTGCCCACACCACTGGGCCCTGTCAACACCACCAATCTACCAATACCCATGGGTTCCATCACTCAATCCAAAACTTAACAGTGCATCATCGTCAGGCATCACGTCCATCCTCCCAGCCTTGGATTGGATGTAAGCCATCATCCTTGGCGCTCACCTGCCTCAATCTCGGACAGCATGATCACCAAAGCTCCCAAATCAAGGAGAATGGAAGACAAGGCAGCGATCGCACCACTCCTGCAAGACGGCTATAGACCAGAGTTTTCCACCGGGAGACTGCCCCGTCCTTGGTTGCCTAAAGTTTTACTATTCTTACTGATTGCGCGCCATCTCCGGGCGATCGCGGAAAAAATTCAAGAAAATTACAGACCGTAACAGATTATGACAGAAAATGTCGAAAAACCTCCGTAGTCCTAGGGATTAAGATGCGTTCTAAAATTTTGCACAATACTAGATAGACTCGTAGCATAGCTCCTTAGTCTGCTGTCTAGTCTTTTGAAGCAATCCACAGGGATCATGGACGATCCCGAACATCCACGGTAGGACGATATCTCCTGGGTTTATAGGATCTAGATAGAGTCAAACCTTGCCCAGTGTCATTGATCAAGCAGCCAACATCTACCGCCACGCCACGATTCGATACGTCATTCCAGCTCAATGCTATGTCCCTAGCCCCTCGTTTGCCCAATCCAGGACTAAGCATTGTTTTTCAACGTCATCCTTCTTAAACCCCATGAGTTGGCCGGCTGTTCAGCCCTGAGTTTATGTCCATCCCGCCCTCAAACTTGCCCCATCCCAGTTCACCCCAGTCATCCACCACCAGCCTGGAGGGGCAGCATCCAGCGCTCCTTCAGGCTGGTGGTTGTTCGTCTTGTACTGCCTCGCTCTCAACCTGTCAGCAATGCCACTACCGGCAAATTTTTGCCCAGTCTCTCGATGGTATTTTGGTGATGCGGCTCGACCATCCCTTAGATTGGGACGTCAGAAACAATTGCGATCGCACCTTGGATGACATCTATCACCACCTCAAGGTTGTAGAAGTCAACGATGCAGTCCTCCGACAGTATGGTGCAACGCCGAATCAGATGCTGGGTATGACTCAGTTTGATTTCTTTGCCCATGATCCAGATCAGGGCAAGGAACTGCTGCGCCATGTTTTAAATCAGCGACAGTTGTGTCAAGAAACCGAAGAACGTCGCTTAGATACCGGTGCCCCCATCTTCTTTGAAGTGAACTCCACAGGTCTGCATAACACCGATGGTCAATTCACCGGCTGTGTGCTGATTCAGCGAGACATCACAGCCCGGAAGCACATGGAACGGCAGTTGCAGGCCTCAGAAGAACGCTACCGCCAGCTCATTAGTTCTCTCGAACAACAGGTAGAGCAGCGCACCCGCGAACTCACGGAAGCATTGGCCTTTGAAGCCCTCCTCAAGCGGATTACCGATCGCGTGCGCGATAGCTTGGATGAACAGCATATTCTACAGGTGGTGGTCGAAGCGATGACGGCGGGACTAGGCCTAATCAGTTGCAATACCGGTCGCTACGATGCTGAACAACAGGTCTCTACGGTGGTGCATGACTGCACCCACGATCGCTCCCACTCCGCCCTAGGCACCATTTGGAAGATGGATGAGTTTCCCTACATCTACCATCAACTGCTGGCCCATCAATACTTTCAGTTTTGTGACTCCCACACTCTGTTGGGCTGGGTCACCATTTTAGTTGCGCCCATTTATGATGACCAAGGCACCATTGGCGACATTTGGCTAATTCGGGAGCCTGGTCTACCCTTCAGCCTCTCTGAAATTCGGCTGGTGCAGCAGGTGACCAATCAATGTGCGATCGCCATCCGTCAGGCCCGGCTCTACCAGGCCGCCCAGCAGCAGGTGAAGGAACTGGAGCGGGTGAGTTCTCTCAAAGATGATTTTCTCAACACCGTCTCCCATGAGCTGCGCACCCCCATCGCCAGCATCAAGATGGCTTCGGAAATGCTAGAGCTCAGTCTCGAATCTATGGACCTAGGCGATCGCACCTCGCGCATCCATCGCTATATTTCCATCCTTCAGACAGAATCTGATCGCGAAATTGGGCTGATTAACGATCTGCTGGATCTCTCCCGCCTAGAGGCAGAATCCATGATGATCATCAAAACCGTTGTTCATCTACAGCATTGGTTGCCGCACCTCATCGAGCCCCTGCAGCCACAAATTCAGCGCCAGCAGATTCATTTTTCCCTAGACGTCGATGCTCACTTGCCGAGTTTGATGACCGATCTTTCTGGTCTAGAACGCATCATCATGGAACTCTTGCGCAATGCCTGTAAATACACCCGCGCCCATGAGCAAATTCGTCTGAGCGCCCAACGCCAAGGCACCGGCGTCTGCATCATCGTCAGCAACTCGGGCTCGATGATTCCCCCCCATGAGCGTGAGCGCGTCTTTGAAAAGTTTTACCGCATTCCCAATGCCGACCCATGGCAGCATGGGGGCACGGGGCTAGGGCTATCCCTCGTCCAGCAGTTGACCAAGCACCTAGGCGGCAAAATCTGTCTAGAATGCCGAGAACCATGGGTGCGCTTCATCGTCAGCTTGCCCCTAGAGTTACCCGATCACGGTAGTCCAGCCTCCTAGCAAAGCTTGGTGCACTAGGGTAAATATTTCTGCACCACATCCCAGCCCGTGAGGGACACCGCCAAAAATCCGATTAGTAAGGCAATATTCGAACCCACGTGGAGCGATCGCGCCCAGGGTCGTTTAGGGCCAATGCGGGTGGCGCTCCAAGCCGACAGCAGGGTGATGCCCACCACGGTCAATCCGGCGGGTAAATGCACCGAATGGCCGAGATTGCCGTAATAGCCCACGGTGCCCAGCAAGCCCACCGAAAGCAGCAGCAGCACAAGGGTCACCAAGATGCCGCCGATGGTGTAGTGCAACGGGCGTAGCCAAGCAGGACGCGATCGCTTTTGTCGGCGCGCCAGCAGCAGCCAGCCCCCAGAGAGCGCCAAGATGCCATAGGCCGTCACCGATAGCCCCATGGACCAGGCCGCAATCCGCCACAGCCATAAAAACGAAGGTAGATCCATCGTCGCCGTACCTCCTAATGCCCCAGCAGCGATCGCCTATAGCCGTGACCGATTACTGTTGAGATTAATGCGATCGCCCAATTCCCGCAGATTCCGGGCCATATCAGGATCCGTTTGCCGCAGTTGGGTGATTTTATCACAGCTATACATCACCGTTGTATGGTCTTTGCCGCCAAACACATCCCCAATCTTGGGCAGGCTCAGATCCGTATGATGGCGCATCAAATACATGGCGATCTGCCGCGCCACGCTAATTTCTCGGCGGCGCGAGCTGCCCTTCAGGTCATCAATGGACACATTAAACGCTTCCGCCACCGCCGCAATCACCGATTCCGGCGTCGCTTCTACTTTCTCCGTGGGCGGACTGAGCACCGGCGCAATATTTTCCACCGTCATCGGCAGTCCCGAGATGGAAATGTAGGCCACCGCCCGAATCAGCGCCCCCTCCAGTTCCCGAATGTTGGACTTGTAGTTCGAGGCGATATATTCAATCACTTCCCTCGGCAGGCGCATATTTTCATACTCTGCCTTCTTTTGCAGAATCGCCATCCGCGTTTCTAGATCCGGTGGTTGAATATCAGCAATCAACCCCATGGAGAAGCGAGAACAAAGCCGCTCCTGCAAGCGAGGAATGTGATTGGGGGGGCGATCAGACGCCAGCACCACCTGTTTGCCAGCTTCATGGAGGGTATTGAAGGTATGGAAAAACTCCTCTTGGGTATATTCCTTGCCCTCAATGAACTGAATGTCGTCCACCAGCAGCACATCCACTGCCCGGTAATGCTCCCGGAAGGTTTGCATACTGTCTTTACGAATCGCGGCAATCAGATCATTGGTGAACTGCTCGGTGGAGACATAGAACACCTTGGAATCAGGATGGTTCTCAAGCCGGTAATGCCCGATCGCCTGCATCAGGTGCGTCTTGCCCAGCCCTACCCCACCGCAGAGGAATAGCGGGTTAAATTCTCGCCCTGGAGACTCGGCGACTGCCAAAGATGCCGCATGGGCCATGCGGTTCGTGGAGCCGACCACAAAGCGCGAAAAGATGTACTTAGGATTCAGATCCGTTTGCTTGAGCCGATGGCTGCTCAGGGTCAGTTCTTCCGTAGGCGGCGGTGTATCGGTCGCCGTTGGCCACATGGCAGCCCCCTGGGATTCGCTGTTCGTCGCCTCGCCCGTCTGCTGCACCGTGACATGGATCTCAATGCTGTGGCCAAGAATATCGTGAACCACATCAGCGATGGTTTTGATGTAGTACTTTTGAATCCAATTACGCGCAAATGGATTGGGGGTGCAGATCACCAAGCAATCGTCGCTCAGCGTCTCAACAGTAGCCGTTTTAATCCAGGTCTCAAAGGTAGGGCGACTGAGCTGCAACTGCAGCCGCTCTAAGACCTGATTCCAGAATTGTTCCAGCACAATTTCCACGGTGTAACCTCTACTGTTGACTGATAAACGAGCAACCGCACCCAAGAGGTTGTCATTTCTGATGATGGCGAATCTAGACGATGGGGCGATGGGGGAGACGCCGTTGCCCCTAAAGGCGTAAAAAGAACCGATCCAAGCGATTGACTCGGCGATCGCCACGCAATCCCCTAGGGGATGGTTCGGGTTGAGGAGAGGTTAAGACGTCTCTAACTTGCGTGGATGCCGTACTCATGGGGGTTGCTAAACGCTAAAGGACTGAGGACGCGTGATCATCCGTCGGGCGGTGAGGAAATGAGACGATGATCCCTAGAGGTTGCACTAGCGCGATCGCCCCCCTATTCCCCGTCACATCAAGGTTTTGGAAGCGATCGGGATCATGCCTGAGACGATCATGATACGCATGGAGCAAAGACTGGGACGACGGAAACAGGCTCACAATCGTGGCCCAGACCCGGATTCCCTCTCTCTGCGGCTTAACTAGACTACTAGATATGGGATACCAGTGTTATACGAAATATATATGTCGTGATTTTAGCGGGTCTTGACAGGGGCGAAATGGCTCAAAACAAGCCTTAAGACGCGATGCAATATCGGTTTATTGAGAATTAAGGGTTAACGTTTTCTTATCAATTCTTAAGCGATCGCATTCATGAATCGATACGCCTAAAAGCTTGACAAGCTGGGAGGTTTAAGTAGTTCAAAAATGCTCAGTCAAGGCATCAACCGAGCACGATCCTCGGCTCTGTTATGAGTAGTTTAACAAGCCGCACCCCTAATTTGGAATGATCACTTGGCGGATTCTTCCAGCCATCACCGCCCCTGCCCCTATCCCGCATCACGTCGGCGCAATTGCCCCGTAGTCTGGCAATCTGCCCGCCTATCTAGCGTCCTGTCATGGCGCTACATCCCTGCGTAGATGACCTAGTGCCCTTTGCATGCCCTCCACGCAGCCATCCGGATCACTCTGACAGGTCTAAATCTGCGATCGCTGACGTGACTCAACATCGAGGATGGCCAGTTCTAGGAGCGTGCCATGCTCACCGTCCAGACGTATCGTGACCAGACGTGACGCCCCACCCTAAGATCTGCGGCACGATCACACTCC
>RECH01000308.1 GCA_007694125.1 Leptolyngbya sp. DLM2.Bin15 | reverse complement strand
CAACTATGCCTACTACCACGCTGAGGGCATCTCTGTGGGCTCGGGCGAGATCGAGTCAACCGTCAAACAAATTGGGCCATCTTTCGATACTGAACCTTAATCTGGTCAGCCAGGCGTAATGCCAGTGCCACAATTGTTAAGGTTGGGTTAGCATACCCTCCCGTTGGAAACACAGCACTACTCGCAATATACAAGTTATCAATGCCATGAACTCGGCAGTTTTCATCAACAACGCCTTGACGTGGGTTGGGATGCATCCGCGTTGTGCCCATGTGATGGTGCGATCCCATACTCTCAAAAACGGGTAAGTTGTCTGAGTCACGCAAAAGGTGTAATGTCCCCAGACCCACTTGGGCGATCGCCCTTGCAAGGAGGTCTTGCGATCGCACCACACTTTGCAACATCCTATCTGACATCTGCCAGTGAAGCTCAGCTTTCAACCGCCCAAGCTGATCATGCTCTGAACTTAAAATGATTCGATTACTGAAATCTGGTTCTTGTTCCAGGACAAAAAGCACATCAAACGAATGAAACCATTGATGAGCGGTTGAATCCTTTGACCATCCCCCCCGTGCCAGGCCAGTCATGACAGGTAACTTATGCTGAATGGCACGATAGGCTCTGGGTACAATAAAGTCCAGTCCCCTTAAAACTTTGATCAGCCGATTGACAAAATCTTCGGGTAGATTTCGAGGATCTCTCAAGGCTTGGAGTACGGTCTTTAAGGCTGAGCCTTCATCAATAAATTTTGGGCTACCTTCAGAGCTACGAGTAAAGTCATAGATTAACCCTTTAAGTGTTGAAAACGCCTCTATTTGATAGGGTTTAGGACGTGGGAACAGCATGGCACTGACATTCAGAAGGTGTTCTCGATGCATGGCAGCTTCTGATGGGGTAAGTTTTCCTAAAATTGCCGTTGTATTAACGCGATGTAGATCGTAAAGTGCCATCTGATGAATGATGCTTCGCTTTGCAGGAATCCAGGAGCCACACCGGACTCTGGGGTGTTCCATAAAGAATCGTCCAACCAGGTCGTTCTCATTCCCCAACCCTAACTTTTGCCCATGCTTGGAAAGTAAGAGCAACTGTGCAGTTTCAACACCTCCGGCTGCTAAAATAACCATTCTTGCCTGAACCCAGAAATGAGGGCCATTGAGGCAAGCCACCTTTACCTGGCTAACATATCGCCCCAGACCATCAGTCTCAAGCTCTGTCACGTTAGCATTCAGATAAGTAGTAATGTTAAGCGCCTCTTGAATTTCTTGACGGTATTCCTTTGTGAAGATATCTCGTAGCCCAAACTGGTAGACACTGGTTTGCCACAAGTCTGGGTCTAGAGTTAACCGTTGGGATTGTTCTGATTCCCAGGGATCGGCATGGTATGCAAATGGCCCAGCATAACAAACCTGCTGTGCCCGCTCGTAATAAGGAGCCAAATGGCTCAGGGCAAAAGGCCAACCGCTGTAGGGAACCCAGTCGCGTTGTTGGAAATCAATAGCATCAAGAGGAGTATGGCGGACGCCCCACTGCCCTTCACCAGTATTGATACACCAGTAATTTGAGGTGCCTCCAAAGCTACGATAACGAGTGTCTGAACTAATCGAGCAGGGTTGCCCCACTGTCTTTGATTCGCACAAGCTTTGAGAGTTACTATCAGCATGGTCGCCACCCCCTTCTAGTAAAATCACCTGCATCGATTGACCGATCAACTCTCGGGCGATCGCCAGTCCCGCAGGCCCAGCACCAACAATACAAACATCTGTGTTGAGGATAGTGTCTTGAGGCAGAGTCCGAGCATCAACCAACATAGATAAGAAGCTCCGAAAGAGAATAGACTTTATCGGAAATAGGAGAAACGTCGCTGCAGGTCAACCTCACCCGTAGTTGTTTGGGATTAAGCGGTTTCTCTCCGAGAATACCGTTGTTTTGCTCGATGGGTCAAGCGGAAATTGTGTAAACCGCAGCCAGTTTCTATGACGTCATCCACGTAATGGTCAACCCAATTACGAAACGGTTGCACCAGAATTTGACACCGCTTGATCCCACCAATGTGGTGTTCTACTTCGACGCGAAGGCTGGAAATACGGTCGTGATTCAGCAAAATGTGGGATCTAGCATCGCCAGGAATCTCAGAGCATGACTGTCTCCGTTCAGAAAAACTGATGCATAAGAGCTTCAGCCATTGTTACAAATTTTCCCACACATGTCTGACGCACAACTATATCGTCCTGGATATGATCTAAGTCAAGCCCAACATAGTGAACCCAATTCTTAGGCATAACCGGCAGGGAAAACCCGTATTTTTCAAAGTCTACGTGAAGAGAAACAGCACCCGCCGCCAGTGATTCCCAAAAACGCCAGCTATCCCATTGAAAAATAGATTTTGAGGAGCATCCTAATTCCGTAAACAATCGTTTTTGGATCTCTGCCCAGCGAGTACCAGGATGCTTGATATTAGACGGTACAAAAAAGCCACCAAAGCACGAACAAAAAGCAGATGTTCTCAGGTTTTGGTAATAGTCAGGATAATGTCGTCGTCCAGTTTGTAGCTATTGAAAGTAGTGATCTTCTGATGTGGGGGGTGCATTAAAATCGTTCACCGCTTTGTAAACGGGGGCTAACTTGCTCTCAATGTAGGGATGAAGAGAGTGATACACGTTTTTGCGAACGGAATGCATCCATTGAGTATCTCGAAAGTTGACGAGAAGATGATAGTTTCGTTGATCATAATCAGGAACATCAGATACTTCATCGAAGACACGCTGAGCGAGACTAAATGTCCAAGGTCTAAAATTCTTAGGGTATTCAAACTGATGGCTACAGTGCGTTCTCAGAATCAAGTCAAACTGTGAGAATTCTTGGCTCCAAGATTTCTTACGAATGAGTTTTGTCGATTCGGAGTTGTCTAGATAAACGGTTATATAGTTGCGACGAGGCTTAAAAAGCTGCGGTGGTAATTCTCCTGGGCCAGTAATCAACCAATGTTCATCGATCATCACCACATCGCAGTCATCTGGTTGAACATCAGGATCATGGATGATTAAATACTCATCAGATTCTGGTGACATTTTCCAGTAGTTGATGTTGGAATATAGCTGCACACCAAGAGGCTTTAATCCCTCCGCGATCGCTAGCATAAGGTGATGATATCCAACCTGATTAGGGGCTGTGATAGGAAGACAATAAAAGAACACTCGTTTGAGGCTAAACATCGTTTTTTATGCTCTGAATGTAGGTCGATCAACAACATTGCCCAACTAGGCTAGTGTTGTTATCAGTGCTTAAGAATTACATAAATAAAATTGTTGTTAATCTAAAAAGTCCCATTGCAAACTATGGCTCTGACAGAGTCTGTTAATCTAGTCAGCAATCTACCAGTGACCTTGGGGTTCAATCATGGTTGAAAAGACAATGCTGACCATGACTGTATCAAAACAGTACGATAAAAGTATCTTGCTAATGGACTACTCATAAAGAGCGATCGCTCTAGGGCACATCATAAATTCAGCCCCAAGGTGACGCCATCAAAACATAGCGATCGCTCTCTTCCTCAGTCTAGGATGGAGAAAAAGCGATCGCTGCTAGGGCCGTGAAACCGACCTATTTAGTTATCAATACACCTATGCTAATGACGAGTTATGAATGAATGAGATACGGGCTCACTCTTGACAGGTAACGATTGAACCTGCGTCTGAGCCAGTCCTCCAGCATTGCTATAGGACGTGTTCACCGGTTCACCATGATTAGCAACAACTCCCAATAGGTCGAACCGCATCAACACCTCTAAAGCTTGGGTTAAATCTGCTTTAGAAATTTTGTGCAAGCAGGTCATCAACAACGTATTGCGGCAAACAGATGCTGTTTGTAACGCATCCACCATGCCTAAAACAGGCGACGAATCAATCACAACTAGGTCATATTGTTGCTCAGCATCTCGCACAAGGTTGTGCATGATAGGTGAACTCAGCAGCCGCACTGGATCTGAGGGAATCTCACCGGCTGGTAGCACATCAATACTGCAGTCGGAGATGGTCACATGATGCATCAGCGGATAGGCATCTGCCTGCATGAGATAGGTACTCAATCCGCGATCGCCCGGCAGATTTAGACTGGTATGCAGCGTAGGATTACGCAAATCAGCGTCAATCAGCAACACCCGCTGATGCAGGCGAGCTGCCGTAATCGCCAGTCCCAGAGCTAGGGTCGATTTTCCTTCTCCAATGCTCGGTGAGGTAATCGCAATCGATGTGGACGACCTATCGGAGCTAAGCAGCTGAATATTCTTGTAAACCAGATCTAGAGCTTCACGAAACGGCAGCCAATTGAGCGCCAACAGGGTCACAGACTCAGAGATACCGCCTCGCCGGAAACCAGGCAACCAACCCAAACCAGGTATCTGTAATCCGGAAGATGCCTTAAACCAAGGCAACGTACCCAACAATGGAACGGTGACCGCTTCCCGAAGCTGCTGCGTCGAGCGGATCGATCCATCCATGGCCTCTCGCACAAACGCCAACACAACCCCCAAAAAGAGACCGGCAATCCCTCCTAAAATCACGTCCATCTTAAAGTTGGGGCCAGTCTGATAGCCGTACTGAGGATCCTCCACAATTTGCCAATTAAAGCCACCTCGGGCAATATCAATACTCAATTCTTGCTGAAGACGCAGAAGCTGCTGAAGCGTATCCCGCTGGATTTGAATCTCTGGCTGGAGGCGATCGTATTCAGCAATCAATTCTGGGTAGTTGGACAGCTCTTGGCGAAGCTGCTGCTCTACATCAGCCAGGCTGCGATCGCGGGCAGCAAGCCCAGACAACACCGTTTGAGTCTGAACCAGTTCGCCCGTCAAGGCTCGATCAATTTCACCTAGTTGCCCCTCAGAGAGCATGTCAGGAGACGTTAGGACAGAGGCAGAGTTTTCACCCAACACTCGGTTCATCTCTTGCTGGAGAAGGGCACGTTGGCTTTCAAGCTGCTCTCGCAAACGCCGCACATTCGGCGCATCATCCGTAAAGGTCACCGCTAGATCGCTAAGGGCTAACTCCACCTGTTGATATTCATTGAGAAGATTTTGATAGCGAGCTGACTCACTGAGCCGCGATGACACCAAGGCATTCTGGGGCGATCGCTCTAACTGAGCCTGAAGCACATCATATTGAGCCTGTAGCCCTTCAAACTCGGCTCGAATCTGGCGACGCTCTTGCTCGACCGTTGTTAGGGCCTCAGCTAAGCCGCCCGCCCGCTGCTGGGGATCGATCAAGCTTTGCCCTGCCCGAAAATCCTCTAGGGATTGCTCTGCAGTGCGGAGTGCTTCCCGAGTTTGGGGAATCTGTTCGGCAATAAACGACAGCCCATCTTGAATGCGCACCTCTTGCTGTTCTAGGTTGTAGTCAAGATAGACCGTCCGCATAGCCTCTAAGACACGCTGGGCCTGCTCCGGATCGTTACTGGTGTAGTCAACCTGCAGGATTTTGGTATCAATTTCATCCTCCGTCTCCGTGACGCGGGATACGGCCAAGCGAGACTGGATCTCACCGGTTGAGATGTCAGGATAATCAGATTGCAACAACTCCACCGCTCGCTCCATCAATTGGGAGCCCTGCATGATTCTCATCTGGGTGGCATAGTCTATTTCGATAGGAGCGCCTTCCGTCAAACGATTTTGCTCAGCTCTTGCCCAAGCGATCTCCGGGCGTTCGCGATAATTGGACTCAACCAAAAGCTGCATCGAGCTACGGTAGGTGGGCTCTTTTTGTCGCGAGTTATGGGCAGCGATCGGAATTGTGACCAGCAATGCGCCAATAATCCACAGGCGATGTCGCCACAAAACAGACAGGATCTGACCGTACCCTAGTTCTCCGGTTGATAGATCTTCGCTACGATTCTCAGGCATAGCCGGCTCTCAAATCCTAACTTGCTAATGCTAAACTTTGGACTCCACAGACATCTTGGATAGCTTGTTCAACGCGTTGGAAAAAGACGGCTTCTGTGAAACGCTGAACAGCATGATCACGAATAACCTCATAATCCCATGACATATCTTGAAATTTTAGTAGCGTGGCTATCAATGATTCTGGTGTTTGCTGATCAAAAAACAGACCCGTTGTTCCCGGCACCTGCGTATCTAATACCCCACCAGCTCCATAGGCGACCACCGGCGTGCCGCTAAAGTTAGCCTCAATTGGCACCAGCCCATAGTCTTCTAAAGCAGCGAGAATCACGCCTTTAGCCCGAGACATCAAGCGACAACGCTCTTCATCACTCACATACCCCAAAAACGTAATGTTGTCAGCAGCCATGGCCTCTAAGCGGCTACGCTCAGGGCCGTCACCGGTGATTAGGAGCGGCCAACCTAGCTGGTTAAACGCTTCAACAATAACGTCTATTCGCTTGTATCCTAACAGCCGAGCCGAGGCCAAATAAAAATTGTCTTTCTGGGCCGAAAACGTGAATCGTTGATCATCAATTGGGTAGTTGATCACAATAGCAGGCTTCTTGTAGATACTCTCAACCCGGCGAGCAACTGTACTAGAGTTGGCAATGTACAGGTTTGGCTCTTGGGCATACCGAATATCGGTCTTGCGCATAAATTGAAAGATTGTCTTAATGACAGGCGACAAAGCCTTGAAATCACGATATTCCTTCAGATAAGTCTGCGTATCCCAAAGAAACCGCGTGATATTATGACATAGACAAATATGGTAAGCCCCCTTGGATTTACGGACAGCCTTAGCGAAGCTAGATGTACTGCTAATGATCAGATCATACCCTTGAAGGTCTAGGGTGCGAAATGCGGGGTAGTACAAAGGAGCTAAGAGCCGAAAGTATTTCGCCGATTTTGGAATGACTTGGAGAAATGTCGTTTTAACGGGGCGATCGCCCAACTCAATCGTATGACCGGGTGCATAGATAGATGTATAGATGTCCGCATCCGGAAAGCGGCGGCATACAAGCTCGAATACTCGTTCTGCCCCTCCCCGTTGGGTAAGGTAATCATGAACCAGAGCTATCTTCATAATTTAGGGTCGTCTCAGTAGATGCAGTGAATGGATGATATAAATAACCGATGAATCCAGACCGATGACCAAGCCAAGGAAATTCACATATTCAAAGTCGTCAACGACTTAAATAGCTTCCATTCATAGGGCGCATTAAGACATGAATGTCAAACATAAACGTCAAGTACTTAGGCATTTGCGAACATGCCTCCCATATTATTCTTAAAACAGATTAACGAACTGATGGACTAAAAGCGACTGATTTTACCGAAAGCAGACACTGAGCACCTTCCACACGTGTGAGCCTATGAAGGCTAGGGACTTACAGTAACTTGCTGAGCCAACACTTTAGACGCTAGTATGGCGCATCCTTACTTGGAGTGAGCATAATTGCTTGCCTACTCAACATTAGTGGACACAGCTATGAGGCTAAGTGTTCATCCTTCAGGCTAGGCGAACATATGTTCACCCTACCTAGGTACATAGCTGAATCAGCAATGTCTACATTTTATGTGTGTCAAGCATGACATCATCACACGATTATCCAGAGCTATCAGATTCAGAAAGATGTACCTGATGATAGCTGAGATTGTTAAAGGTCTAAGCGTTTAAGTAGGCCCTCCTTGAACTCCTTAGAAGACTACGATCGCCATCCTAGCTATTCCGCACATGATCGTCAGCAACTAACGCTAGGATACTTGATATCTTGAACAATCACGGTTCAGTGCAATGAAGCTTAGCGAAAAGCCTCAGTGTTTCTACGGCATGAGTGTAAACGGCATACCCCATACTGCTCGATAGTCCCGTGCAGGCTTTACACAATCTTTAAGTTTTCATGAAGAACTTATAAAGATTGTCAACATTCACTAGCATTTTACAGCATCTGTCAAGAAGTGTGATCAAGGGAAATGGGGCTGTTAGACCATGTCGAATCACCCTTCAAACTCAATAACGTTCTAAAGAGCACGATACTCTACGTATTTATACGGAATACTCTCTAGAGTACCTGGAAGATAGCTATAGTGTCGTTTAGATGGATAGAATGAGATAAATCATCTGAGCCGTTAAGGGTAGGCGGGCATCAAAATGCTACAGGATAGAGTAGCTATGGGCGATCGCCTTCCACCTACGTCTGTTGTCTATCCACTTATCGTTCTACCACTTATGGTCTAAATCTAACCAGGTTCATCCGTCGCCTTGCAGTGCCCGCTGCACAGCGATCGCCCAGCCCCGACTGCCGGCTTCTGGTGCAATCTGCCAGCCGCGATCGCTTAGAGCGGGATGGGGCCCAGCCGAACCGGGAATAACAATGGGCAGATCAACCGCTTCTAGCATCTCTAGATCATTAGGACTATTGCCTAACCCTATGGTGTGGATAGATTGGTCAGGGATAACGCTCTGGTAGGCAGCGATTAACAGCCGCACCGCCTTGCCCTTACCGGCATGGGGGCCAATCAAATGGGAAAAGCGATCGCCCACCACCACGCCCATGCCCAGTTGCTGCACGGCCGCATTTAACGGGTCAGGATGGATGGTTTTAGGCATCACAAACGGCTCCGTAAACTCCCGCGCCTGGGCTAGGGGGATCGCGTCCAAGGGAAGACCGGTCAGCTCCTGCAGCGCTGTTGCCGAAAGATCGCCGAAGCCCTGTAGGGGGGTATTGAGTAACCCGGATAGGGCAACCAGTCCCCGCCTTGCTTGGTCATAGGTGCAGCCTAGGCGACAAACCTGGAACGCCTCCGTCACATCCGTGGGCAAGTGGTTAACCACTGAACGATCAAAGCGGCGATCGCCCTTAGGGAAAAAAATTGCGCTGCCATTTTCCACAATAAAGGGATCATGGGGCGCAATCTGCTGGCGAAGGGCAGCCACTTCCCGGTGAGTTTTGCTGGTCACCGGGATCACCGGAATCTGCTGCTGATGTAGAGCCTGGAGCACCGGCAGGGCTGCATCGTAGCGGTAGTCATCCGTATTCAGTAACGTGCCATCTAAGTCGGTAAATATGAGCACGGCGGGGGAGGTAGCCATAGATCTGGAAAGATTGCAGGGAACGATGACTACCATACCGCACCATTTAAGCAGGTGGGCTCCATTCTATGAAGCTACGTTGCCAGGTTTCGACGTCGCTCAACCCTCCTCCCATACATGTTGAAGCATTGAGTGTCGAAATGCTTGCCAATAGCTACCTCCTCCCACATAAGAGTCTGGTACTCTGATGCCGAAGTAGCCCGTCTATTGGCTAAGGTGGAAACCCTTGTGTGTCCTGGAATTCCTTTTCGTTTTTCTGTCTTCGTTCTTCTGTCTTGCGGTATTAGGCTACTGCACATCTCTCACGTCGCTGGGATCAAATTTGTTGGTAATCCATGCTGATTGGTAGGGCTTGAGGACAAACTTGTCGTAGATGTTGTGAATTAACTGACCGCTGAGCAGATCACACCAGGGATCGGTAATCACCAGGTTGAGGTTGGATAGGGCGAGTTGCTGGGTGCGATCGCTGAGGTTGTGGATCGAGAAAATACTTTGATCTCGAATAATACTTTGTCGCCAGAAGGCAAACAGCGCCTTATTCATCGGGTGCAGCGTATATTGGGTGGCGTTGGGATGGAAAGCTCCCTGCCGTCGCCGAATTTGAATCCGCCGACATAGCTCTTTGAGAACCATTGCCTGGGGTGATGCTGCATCCTCTAAGGCTGCCACCAGTTTATCGTAGTCCCACTGATGGCGATTAATCGAACGGTTATGGCCGGTGCGCTCCATCTTATCTAGATCATTGGTTGTAGCCAAGAGACTATGGATATAGAAGGCCGGAACACCTTCTAGAGATAACATAATGGTTTGGGAACAGAGGAAGCGCTCCACCTGCCAGCGATCCTGTCCCTTGACGGTGCCCTTCATGGCATCAAACAAGGAAATATTAATTTCATAGGGACTTTCACTGCCATCGGGATGGCGACGCATACTAATCTTGCCGCCAAATCGCTGCATGGTGTCCAGCAGCGCCTGGTATTCGTCATCACTGAGCAAACCTTCCGCCGGTCGTAGCCCAATGCCGTCATGGGACGCCGTAAAGTTGAAATAGGCGCAGCCAATGGGAGCTGGCGGCATACTCATCATCCAAGTCTTTAGGTGATCCGATCGCCCCTGCATCAACGCATTCAGCAACAGCGGTGGCAGGCTGAAGTTGTAGATCATGTGGGCTTCATTGCGGTTGCCAAAGTAGCTGAGGTTTTCCCGATTGGGCACATTCGTTTCGGTGATCAGGGCAACATCTGGATTCGCCATTTGCAAAATTTCCCGCAATAGGCGAATAATGGCGTGGGTTTCCGGCAAGTGAATGCAAGGAGTGCCCAATCGTTTCCAAAGAAATCCCACCGCATCTAGGCGAATGTATTTGGCCCCAACGGCCACGTAGAACAAAATAATCTTGATGAACTCAATTAAAACCTCTGGATTCTCAAAATTCAGATCAATCTGATCATCGCTAAAGGTTGCCCAGACATACTGTTCTCCTTTCGCTGTATCCACTTTGACCAACAGTGGACTGCTGCGCGGGCGCACCACCTGCGAAACATCCGTCTCCGGCGACACCGCAATGAAGTAGTCACATCCAGGCTTTTGACCCGCCTTAAACTGCTGAAACCATTCGCTTTGGCTGGAAATATGGTTCAACACCAAATCCACCATCAGGTCATAGTCCTGAGCGATCGCCCGCACATCATCCCAGGTGCCTAGTTCTGGGCTAACGCTGAGGTAGTCTTTGACCGCAAAACCATCGTCGGAACTATAGGGGCAAAACGGTAGAATATGTACCCCGGTCACGGCGGATTTCAAATAGCCATCTAGGATATGCTTCAGCGTAGACAGCGGCTTTTCGTCAGGGGTATAGATAGTATCTCCGTAGGTAATCAGCAACACATTGTCTTCGCTCCATTTCTGGAGGTTTTCATCCACGGAAGCAGCGAAGTGTTCCTCTAGGAGTTGATAGAGGCGATCCACCAGGCTATCAATCTGGTTTTCTAGGTAAACGGCTTCGAGCAAAGGGCGGATGCGACGGGCAACATCATGGTAGCGGTCAGCAGGTTGGGTTGTGACAGTCATAGTTGGCTGGTGTTCCACACGTGAACTGAATAATGGCGAGGTAGATGTCAGGGAATGCAGACTTTCAAGCCATTGCTGCTCTAGCCAGATATCCTGAACGCTGATGGGTACAAGCAGTTGAATCGTCAAACGTTAGGGCAGAGTCAACGGTGTCGAGACCTGACAAAGCCATAGAGCAACAGCCCCACAAAGAGCCATTGCAGCAATGGGGCAACTCAGGACTATACTCATTATTATGGAGAGGTTTCCCGGGCGACCTCAGTAGTTAACACTACGAATCTTGTTGGGGTAGAAATGCACCCTAGGGTGTAGAAACGATGCTACACCACTTCATCGCCCATCTAAACCTGGTTGAATTTTTTTCACCATGTCAACCAACCTACGGGTGACGGATCTGCGATCGCCACGCTCATTCATGATGGCGATCGCTCATTTGTAGTCCCTCTGACAGCGATCGCCTTTGGTTTCTTGGATAATCGAGAGCATCCTAATCATGAGGACAACTCTGCTTGTGGGGCATCATCCCAACACAAACCATTGACGAATGACCTATTTCCGGTGATTGCATGGATTATAAGCAAGAACTTATCACCACGATTCACGACTTTGGGTGTGATTTAGGATACATAGAAGATAGACTTATCCACCTAAGTCAACAATCATCCACGGCTGTTCTTATTCCGGCTCTGTACGATGAATTAGAGCGACCTGCCTTAGCTCAAATCCGCGAACACCTTCGGCACTGCGAATTCGTAGACACAGTGGTTATCTGTCTCTATGCAGATACGCCAGAGCAATATGCTAGAGCAGTACAGTTTTTTGACCCCTTGCCCCAGCAGACCTTAATCATCTGGGAAAATGGCCCCAGGGTAACCCAGGTGTTGCAGCATCTCCGCGATCGCGGCTTAGACCTAACGCGCTTTCGAGGCAAGGGGCGTGCCGTTTGGCTAGGGCTGGGGGTTGCCTCCTTAGATGCAGAAGCGATCGCCCTCCATGATGCCGACATCACCACCTACGACCGCACCTATCCCCTAAAGCTGCTCTACCCGCTGCTGGAAAAAGAATTTGGCATCGCCTTCAACAAAGCCTTCTATGCGCGTCTGGGCAGCTACCCGCGCGCCCTCCATGGTCGCGTGTCTCGCCTATTTGTCACGCCGCTGCTGACCGCCATGACCGAGGTGTTTGGCTATCGCGATTACCTGCGCTATCTCAGTGCCTATCGCTATCCCCTGTCCGGCGAATTTGCCCTGACCCGTAACCTGGCGTTGAATACGCGGGTTCCGGCCAACTGGGGGCTGGAGGTGGGGCTTTTGGCTGAGGTCTACCGAAATGTGGCGAAAAAGCAAATTTCCCAGGTTGATCTAGGGGTGTTTGACCATAAACATCAAGGGTTGGGCAACTCACCGGATGATGGCCTGCAAAAAATGTGTCGAGACATTATGTGCTCGATCCTGCGCACCCTGACCGAAATGGAGCAGGTCGTAATTTCCATTGACCACATCCATACCCTGCGCGTGAAGTTTCGGCGGCGGGCCCAAGACTTTACTCGCCAGTATTTCGTCGATGCCCGGTTTAACAACATTGCCTACAACCGCCACCAGGAAGAGGAAACCATTGAGCGGTTTGAAAAGGTGATCGAGCGAGCTGGGGAGCAGTATTTCCATGATCCATCCGGGGCGCAAATCCCAGACTGGACAAGGGCCCTGGCCGTGATGCCCGATCTGCGTGAACAGTTGCGGGATGCGGCAGAACATGATGCCACCGAAAGCGGAGCGATCGCTCAAACCCTAGGCCTATCGCTACCGCAGTTGTCTGCCAATCCAGCCTCGTTGTTCTAGCCCATGGCGTGCCCCCAATTCCCAGACCTTCCCCGGCCAGCGCAGGCGTTACACAATGTAACCTAGGGACTGAGTTTTCGGGGCAGGTCACGCTTTAGACTTAATTACAATCGGACGTCTTGTTCATCGATCGCATCGCCTCCCAAGCAACCGTGTGGGGATCAAGAGCGATCGCCTGCCCTGCTCCGATTGGTTCCATGAGTTAGTCACCTCTTAGCGTCTAGAGTTTGAAGCAATGTTTCCAACCCATCGTCCCCGTCGATTGCGTAGCCATCCCCAACTGCGTCGGATGGTGCGTGAAACAGTGTTAACCACCAATGATCTGATCTATCCCCTGTTTGCGGTGCCCGGTGAGCGCATTGCCAGCGAAGTCAAGTCTATGCCAGGGGTCTATCAGCTTTCCATCGACAAAATTGTTGAAGAAGCCAAAGAGGTCTACGACCTAGGCATTCCAGCCATCATCCTGTTCGGCATTCCTGAAACCAAAGATGTGGAAGCGACAGGAGCCTGGCACGACCACGGGATTGTGCAGCTAGCCGCAACGGCGGTGAAAGAAGCGGTGCCCGATCTAGTCGTGGTCGTCGATACCTGCCTGTGTGAATACACCTCCCACGGTCACTGCGGCTATCTAGAGGTTGGAGATTTGTCGGGTCGAGTGCTCAATGACCCCACCCTAGAACTGCTGAAGAAAACGGCTGTGTCTCAGGCCAAAGCCGGTGCCGATATTATTGCCCCCTCCGGCATGATGGATGGCTTCGTGCAGGCAATTCGCCAAGGGCTAGATGAAGGCGGATTTGCCCATATTCCCATCATGTCCTACGCTGCCAAGTACGCATCGGCCTACTATGGCCCGTTCCGCGATGCCGCCGACTCCGCCCCCCAGTTTGGCGATCGCCGCACCTACCAGATGGACCCGGCCAACGGCACCGAAG
>RECH01000058.1 GCA_007694125.1 Leptolyngbya sp. DLM2.Bin15 | reverse complement strand
CGTCAGCGTAACCCAACGAAATTTAGGCTGGCACTGGGTTTTACGTTGCTCAACCTGGTCTAGGCAAAAAGATTTGTCAGTCAACCAACCGACTATCATATCCAAGCCGGTGGAATAGCCTTAGCTGGGGCTGGGGCATCCTGCCTTCGATCCCCCGCTGGGCTGCCTCCTCAACAAGGAGTCTATAGCAATCTGAGATCTGCCCAAGCCTTGAATAAATAGAGCGTCTAATAGAGTGGCTAATAGAGTGACTAACCGAATTTGATATGACGAACTATAAACAAGTTGTGTCGAAGTGTTGACGACATCTGAAAATCGGGCGATCGCATCTTAAAATACAGTAAGAGACCACGATTAGGGCGATTTGAATCCCTTGCTGTATATCCATCCACATCGTTGAGGTACTTGGGTTCTAGACATCAGCCTTGAAAAAATTCTGTTTTAGGTCGTGAGGATCCATAGGCGATCGCCAACGTCCTAGAGCTAGGCACCCAAACCCTAGGCTATAGCTACCATCAACGGCGATCGCATCAGAGGACATACACCATGACATCTATCCTAAGCAGCATCTGTTATCACCATCTGTTTTGCCCAGCCTCTGAAAAATAAGCTAGGTACGTTGTGACAGCTTATTGATAAGGAGGTCAAGTTTCCATGACCATAGCTTCTAGTCCATCGAACATAGACTCAAAGGTCGTCTGCGGAACGATTGCAGCGATTCGGGGCAGTGTTGTTGATGTCCACTTTCCCGACCAATTACCCAACTTGCATGACATCCTGCGAGACGATCGCTCCACCGCCATTGAGGTGGAGACCTACCTCACCCCCCATGTCATCCGGGGGCTAGCCCTCACGCCCACCACCGGTCTAGCGCGGGGCGATCGCCTCACCTCCACCGGCACCTCCCTACAGGTTCCCGTGGGCGATCGCTTATTAGGGCGCATGTTCAACGTCTTTGGGCAAACCATTGACGGCAAAGCCCCGATCGAAGGCGGTGACTGGCGATCCATCCATGCCAGTCCTCAGGGATCTCAGGAACGGGCGATCGCCACCGAACTTTTTCGTACCGGCATTAAGGTGATCGATCTGCTGGCCCCCCTAGAGCGGGGCGGTAAAGCTGGGCTCTTTGGGGGAGCTGGGGTGGGTAAAACGGTGTTGATCACCGAAATGATCCATAACGTGGTGCGGCGGCTGGAGGGGGTGAGTATTTTCTGCGGCATCGGTGAACGTAGCCGGGAAGCCGAGGAACTCTACCGCGAGATGCAGGAAGCGGGAGTGTTGGCCAATACGGTGATGATGTTTGGGCAAATGAATGAATCGCCCGGCGCAAGGTTTCGGGTGGGTCATGCGGCCCTGACCATGGCGGAATATTTCCGGGATGATGCCCATCGGGATGTGCTGTTGATGATTGACAACATTTTCCGGTTCATCCAGGCTGGGTCGGAGGTGTCGGGGCTGATGGGGCGGCTGCCGTCACGGGTGGGCTATCAACCAACCCTGGCGACGGAGCTGGCGGAGCTAGAAGAGCGGATTTTTAGCACCCCCAGCCATTCCATCACCTCGGTGCAGGCGGTCTATGTGCCAGCCGATGATCTCACCGATCCGGCCGCTGCCCATATTTTCTCGCACCTTTCAACCTCTATCGTCCTGTCGCGCAAACGGGTGAGCGAAGGTCTCTATCCCGCCGTGGATCCCCTGCAGTCTGGCTCCAAGCTGCTGACGCCGCTGGTGGTGGGCGATCGCCACTATCGCATTGCCCAAGCGGTGCGTAAAACCTTGGCAACCTATGAGGAACTCAAGGACATCATCGCCATGCTGGGTCTAGAGGAACTGGCCCGCCATGAACGGCAGGTGGTTTACCGGGCCCGGCGGCTGGAACGATTTCTCACCCAGCCCTTCTTCACCACCGAGCAATTTACGGGGCTGCCGGGGCGCTTGGTGGAACTAGAGGACGTGCTAGACGGCTGTGAGCGGATTCTTAACGATGAATTTAGCGATCGCCCTGAAACGGCCCTCTATATGATCGGCACCATTGACGAAGCCCCTGCCGCCCAGGATTGAGCCATGCATCTCAAAGTCACCCTACCCACCAAAATCTTGGTTGACCAGCCGGTCATCAAGGTAATTGCCGAGGCTGAAAACGGTGCCTTTTGCCTGCTGCCCCGCCATGTAGACTACGTCACCGCCCTGGCTCCCGGCATCTTAATGTTTGACAGTCCCGAGGGTCAGACCCATGTACTGGCGGTAGATTCTGGGCTGTTGGTCAAGCAAGGAGATGGGGTATTGGTGGCCACCCGTCATGCCATCCAAGGTGAGGATTTACAAAGCCTACGGGAGTTAGTCGATCAACAGTTTCGCATTCTCGACGACCAAGAACGCCAAACCCGCTCGTCCCTAGCCAAACTAGAAGCCTCCATGGCCCGCCTATTTCTCAACCTATCCTAGATGTTCGGAGAACGTAACTCATGACCCCCGACCCTCCTAGTCGCAAACGTTCACGCAACTTACCCGATCAAATTACCACAAAGGTCAACCGCAAGCTGCTGGCCCAGCGCCGCAACCACAGCGTTTGGTATGGGTTTGGCATGTTTGGTCTGGTGGGCTGGTCGGTGGTGGTTCCTGCCCTGCTGGGTATCGCCCTCGGCATCTGGATCGATCGCCATGTGAGCAGCCCCTATTCATGGACGCTGATGGGTCTGGTGTTTGGAGTTGCCCTTGGCTGTATGAATGCTTGGTATTGGATTCAAAAGGAGAGTCAAGATGATTAATGCCCGTCCCTTTAAATCTATATCAAGCCTGGTTGAAGATGTCCGGGACATCCTGCACGATCC
>RECH01000150.1 GCA_007694125.1 Leptolyngbya sp. DLM2.Bin15 | reverse complement strand
CTAGTACTCTGAGGCGGAAGTAACCCACCTATGTGCTAAGGGGCAAAACCTTGTGTGTCCTGGACTTCCTTTTCGTTTTTCTGTCTTCGTTCTTCTGTCTTGCGGCACTAGTCATAACTGTGCGACTCACCGACTAGATGATGCCGAGTCATCTGGTGGAACAGATAGACCCTGGAGACTCTGCACGCGCTGCTTGATAAATTCTTCATGCTGCTGCCGCTCATAGGCGGTGATCCACGATAGGGTCGTAGACAATACGACTAAGCTAAAAAACATGGCGATCGCTATTTCGCTGGTTACAGCCGCTCGGGCTATGAGCGAGACGGCATGGATGTCGCCAAACCCCACGGTGGAAAAGGTGACAAAGGCAAAATAGATCGTGAGAAAGCCAGGATCGAGTCCCGAAAAATGGCTTGGATCTTGGCGCACCAGTTCGCTATACAGGCTGGAAAAGCCAAAAATAATCGCCGAGAAGCCAATGGATAAGAGCGCTAAGACCACGGGCAGGCGGTTGATGGCGGGGGTGAAGGTGTAGTCTCGCACCCGCGTTGTGCCCTGAAGTCGCTCAATTTCTTGCTCTTTCCCTGCACCTAGAAAGACTTCGAGCACAAGTAAGATAACTAACCCTAGACCACTGCAGATGGAAATCCCCGAGAGCCATAGGCCCAGGGCATGGCTGGGGGGATTCATCTGAATCGCTTGCAGGGTATTACGTCCACAGAGGATAAATAGAACCAGGGCGATCGCTCCCATCGCCTGACGTAGGGCGGTGAGCACACCATAGCGGGAGGTGACGTGGGTGTGGATGATGGGAGCGTCGGTAGCAGCAGCGATCGCCCCCGTAGCCTGCAGATGCTGGATGATCACCTGAGCGATCGCGTCACTGAGGGCAGGTTCTTGCAGCAACTCGCTGATGGTCTCTGAGATTTGGGTGAGCGGGGCGGTCGGGTCGGGCTGAGTAGAAGGCGGCAGATTCATAGGGGACCGATCGTCTCTTGTACTGTTCGTATGGTGCCATGAAAGTATCGGCCGTAGAGAATCTAGGGGCGATCGCTGACCATGGGCTCTATCAATTGCTCCATGGGTAAGATTTCTATCCATCTGGGGCACAGGTCTATGAGAGGATAGCCTGGGTATGGCCCATCCATACCCCGCCCGTTGTTTTGGACTCGCCATGGTTTCTGCTAACCCATTTCTCAATTTAGACTACGAGCCAGCCCTAGAAGCGATCGGTGATGATTACTATGATGTAGTCACCGCTGCAGACTTTCCTCAGCAGATCCTACGCTTTCGTAACGATGCCCTGTTACCCCGGTTAGGGCTATCGCCTGAGTCGGTGACCGATGGCGATTTTATCGAGGCGTTTGGAGCCTTTAAGGGACGAGAACCCCTGCTGGCCCTGCGCTACCACGGCTACCAGTTTGGAGAATACAATCCCTTTCTGGGCGATGGTCGCGGCTTCTTATACGGCCAGGTGCGGGGTACGGATGGCGATCTCTACGACCTGGGAACCAAGGGATCGGGGACAACGCCCTACTCACGGGGCGGTGATGGTCGCCTGACCCTGAAGGGCGGCGTGCGGGAGGTGTTGGCGGCGGAGATGCTGCATGTGCTAGGGGTCAATACCTCTCGCTGCCTAAGCTTGGTGGAAACCGGCGACTCTCTATGGCGGGGCGATGAACCCTCTCCCACCCGTGCTTCGGTGATGGTGCGCTTCAGCCGTTCCCATATTCGCTTTGGCACCTTTGAGCGTTTGCACTCTATCCAGCGCCCAGATCTCATCCAGCGGTTGCTCAACCATGTGATTGCCGTCTACTATCCCCATCTTTGGGAAGAGGGCGATCGCTACGAGCTGTTTTACCAAGAGCTGGTGCAACGCACGGCGACCTTAGTGGCCCAGTGGATGATGGCGGGCTTCTGCCATGCGGTATTGAATACCGACAATATGTCGATTACCGGCGAAAGCTTTGACTATGGCCCCTACGCCTTCCTCGATCGCTACGATCCTCGCTTCACGGCCGCCTATTTTGACTACAGCGGTCGCTACTGCTATGCCAATCAACCGGCGGCCTGTGTGTGGAATTTAGGACGCTTGCAGGCACCGCTCCAGGCCGTTTTATCACCTGAGGCGATGAAGAATGCCTTAGCCGGATTTGGCGATCGCTTCACCACCGACTATCGACGGCTGATGCTGCAAAAACTGGGCTTGGCCAATGTGCCAGATGACCTAGGCATTCCTTTGCTACAAACCACGCTCCAGCTTTTAGCCGATAGCGATATGAGCTACCATGCCTTTTTCCTGATGCTGCGGCAGCAGATATCGCCCCTGTGGTGGCAGGATGCATCCTTGATTTTGAATGGGGCGATCGCCCAGCCTGGTTGTGAACCCGATGAGTCCCAATTCCATCCGGCCCATCTCCAAGAGTGGCGATCGCTCTACCACAGGGCGATCGCTGCGGCAGAGCATGATGCCGTAGCGGCGAGGCTCAATCGCTGGAATCCCGATACCATCCTGCTGCGATCGCAGATTGAAGCCGTGTGGGAGCCAATTACCGTAGATGACGACTGGCAACCTTTTGAACAGTTGCTCAAGCGTATCTGGGCATCGGTGGAGATATCGGCCCCGGTGCTGTAGGAGGCAAAGGGCTAGGGGTTTGTACAGGAACTGAATTTCATATCGTTCCTACGCTGAGCGTTGGAATGCTCCCAGGGTTGCTCCTGCACCCAGACCTTAAGAGTCACGAGAAAAGTTACAGGAGAAGAGTCGCAGGAGCGATCAAGACAGGTGTCAACGCGGGAGCGCTGGCACCATGCAAAACTTCACCCCTCAGC
>RECH01000303.1 GCA_007694125.1 Leptolyngbya sp. DLM2.Bin15 | reverse complement strand
TATTCAGGGAAAAACTATAGGTATCTACTGGATCAGTTGTACCAACAAATTGTCGGTACGCTTTGGGGCCGTTTCTGAGATTAACTGAAAAAGCAGTGTCAAATGTTGAACCTGGATCCCTAGAAGGTGCAACTGGAGTTAACTCAGAGTTAACCTGCAACCTGTAGCGCGTGTTGCCTCTACGCTGGATGACTTGGATATAGTACTCACCAGCCGATAAATTGCGTCTGATTCTTTCCGCTTCTGTTCCAGGACGCTCAGAGGTTGCAATTACTTTCTGCGTACCATTGAGCAACTTCACATCTGCATTGGCCCGTAAACCCGTTAACGCTAGAGAAAAACTGCTGCGAGCAGAGACTCTGAACTTGTAAAAATCAACGCGATCTTGAGGGCTAAGCGAGCCGTTAAAAGATTTACTACCCGTCAGCAGGCCAATATTTCTGGCCGTGTTAGGAGTATTATCATTTGACCGCGTTGCAGAGATCTTGCTTACCATAGAGACCTTTCCTAATTGAGTAGTGAGCCGAACAGTCAATCAGCAGCATTTCTGACCAGAACACTTGGTTTTTCTTCAGTGAAAAGCCCCAAAATCTGGGCATTATGACCTATGATTATAGGCTAAAGCAAGTGTTTTCATGCAATCTGATGACATCATTGCTACATAGTTCTAGGCTGATCTGCGGTATGCAGCTTACAGTCATCGATGTTGCGGAATCAGGGTATGAACCTCTACCAAGAAGCCCTGAAACTTGATGCAAAACGTTGCGGAATCATCCTACTACCCAGAAACGCTCAGTCATCTTTACTACTTCAAGTCCTCAGAGCTAGCCATGATCAACGCCTGAGCTTGGGTCATTCGAGCTTCTGTATCCAACTGAGTTAAATTAGAGCGCAGGTCATCGTCAGCGCAAGTCCATTGCGCTTAGGCATCAATCAGGTAGCGGTGCAACTTCTCACGGAGATGCCCGATTTTGGTGAACTACTGGCCAAATGAGCTGATCACCGCTGCGTGGCTGGAGAATGCTCAACCCACCCGATCCGGTAGTGCTTCTGACACGTAAGCCATCACATAGTAGGCACGAGCAACGGCAACATCATACATCCTCCTGCATCAGCCGTTGAGCCGCTTCTAGACTGCGCTGAGCCTTTTGTAGCAGGAGTTGTTGTTCAGGACTCATAGGGCAATGCCATCCTGATCAATCTTGCGCAGCAACGGTGAGTGTTCTGTTTCAAAGCGCGATCGCGACAAAACCCATCGAGAAAAATGCTTGCTGACTCTGTCCAATGATGACGTTATACCAATTTAAGGTGAAGCAACATTGAATGTAGAGTGTGTTAGCGAAGCGTAACGCACCGCAAACCCCTATCAATAATGCGTTATGCTGTCGCCGACGCATCCTACAATTATGTGCATCTTCAAATAAATCTGGTATTACAACCTCAAGTTCGGTAATGCCCCAGTCCCTTCAAGCGTTTATCGTTTAATTCAGGCATACCATTTTCATAGCCAATGGTGGAGAAAGGAGGCACTACTAGAGAGCACCTGCCAAGCTCCAATAAAAGCTAGCACCATACCAATATACTGAACCCAAGTAATCAATCTAGTTTTTGAGGCGGATCGGGGTGTGGGAGATTTTCTCATCTGGGGTTGACCTCTGAGGCTAGTTTATTGAAATATGCAATATAGTATTAAAGTAAGAGATAGTGTATCTCAGCCCATAGCAGTTGTCACACTGGTTAGGGCTTGCATAAGCACCCTACCTTCACTTAGAACGAAAGCAGGAGTTCATCGATAGCGATCGTCTTGAGGGAGCGATCGCTATGCAAGATCCACCATCATCAGCCATGGCAGAGCGTTATATCAAATCTTATCATTCAAGGCATACATGACCTGCATCAGGGTTTACAGTTCGTCAGATATACCTCCTGTAAACCCTGAATTTAGAGCGTTAGTCTTACCACTTCTTGTAGGGCAAGAACTTACCATTCATGATGATCTTGACGCGATCGCCCTTGGGATCTTCCTCTTTTTCGACATCCAACGTAAAGTCAATGGCGCTCATAATGCCGTCCCCAAATTTCTCATGCACTACATCTTTAATCGGCATGCCATAGACCTGCATAATTTCGTAGAGCCGATAAATCAGGGGATCAGTGGGGACAACTGGCCCTAAGCCTTTCAGGGGACAGGCGGTTAATTCTGATGCTAGTTCTACACCTAGGCCTAGAGCCGCTAGGAGTTGGGTCGCTTCTTCCTCAGAGGCGCTAGCCTGGCGATAGATAACCGATGCAATCCAGACTTCATCGCGTCCTAGTTTTTGCTCTAGCTCAGCAAAGGTAATGTTGACAGCATCCTTAGCTGCCAGCAATTTTTTCGTGATTTCAGGTATGTCAACAGTAGCCATAAACCATCTCCTTACGGTAAGTTATAAACGATAGGTACAATCGAGATCTGTGCTAACCATCAACGGGTTCTCTAGGGTCAAGCGATCGCCCGTCTGCGAATCCGTGATTCTTCAACGGCCCGGGTTTCTTGAGACAGATGCAGTTCCATCTCTGCTTTAATGTCATGGTAGGCGGGCTGCTGGTCGAGCAACTCGCGATGGCGGGGACGGGGGAACGGCACATCCAAAATTTTAGCAATCTTTGCCTCAGGCCCCCGCGTCATCATGACAATTTTATCGGAGAGCAACAGGGCTTCCTCAATACTATGGGTAATCAGGATAACAGTCTTCCGCTGCTGCTCCCAGATACGTTCCACTTCATCTTGTAGAAATCCCCGCGTCAGAGCATCCAGTGCCCCAAAGGGTTCATCCATCAGCAAAATTTGTGGATCGATGGCCAACGCGCGGGCAATACCAACCCGTTGTTTCATGCCACCGGATAGCTCATGGGGATGACGATCTTCTGCCCCTGTTAAACCCACAAGCTCGATATAATCGTGAGCGATCGCCTTTTGACGAGTAGCAGATAATTTAGGATTCACCGTTTCAATGGCAAAACGGATATTATCCATCACCGTCATCCAAGGCATCAAGGCATAGTTTTGAAAGACCACGCCGCGATCGGGGCCAGGGCCAGTAATGGGAACACCATCGATCAAAACGGTTCCCGTGGTTGGTTGAGATAGACCAGCCATGATATTTAGCAAGGTTGACTTACCACAACCTGAGGGGCCAATAATTGAAACAAAGGTATTGGCTTCAATATCTAGATTGATATCGTCCAAGGCAGTGTAGTCTAGAGTAGCCTTGCGAGTCATGCGGCTAAACCAGTCGCGCTTACCATGATAGATCTTGGAAACGCCTTGAATTGAGAGAGGAGCACTGGCAGACATGTCGGCAGGTTTGATAGAAGAAGCGTAGGAAGACGTCATCATACTCGTTGTCCAAATGCAACCCAGGTTTGCAAGAAGCTAAAGAGGCGATCGAGCACTAATCCTACCCCACCGATCACCAGAATCGCGGTAATAATACTGGTAATCTTGAGATTATTCCATTCATTCCAAACGAAATAACCAATACCAGAACCACCCACTAAAATCTCTGCCGCAACGATCACCAACCAGGCAATACCGATGCTAATTCGTAACCCTGAGACAATATAAGGAGCCGCCGCAGGCAAGATAACTTTGATCAGCGTACGCCAGCGGGATGCTCCCAGGGTACGAGTGACATCAAGATATGACGTGTCTACATGGCTGACCCCAAACTTGGTGTTAATTAAGGTCGGCCAGATGCTGGTGATAGCAATGACAAAAAGAGCAGTGCTTTCTGAATTTTTGAGCAACCCTAATCCCAAGGGTAGCCAAGCGAGGGGAGATACAGGCTTCAGTACTTGAATAAAGGGATCCACCGCTCGGGAGAAAACCTCAGATAAGCCAATGAGAATACCCAAGGGAATGGCGATCGCTGACCCGATAGCAAAGCCTAGCAAGACACGGCGTAGACTGGTGAGCAGGAGCCAACCAATGCCTTTATCGTTGGGCCCATAGTCAAAAAATGGTTTGGAGAGCCACCACCAGGTTTCCTTAATCGTCTCGCTAGCAGATGGCATCAGCTGAGAGAATAAGCCCATCTTTGCGCCTACTTCCCAAAACAGTAGGAGAACACCCAAGATGAGTAGGAATAATAGAAAAGCCTGTTGATTGATACTGAGGGCGATCGCTTTCTTGGATCGCACGGCTGGTAATGCAGGATTGTTCATAATGCCTCCTATTGGCCAAACTCGTCAATTTGGGTCGCCACATAAGATGCTGGATCACTGGGATCAAAGGAATCAAACTTCAGGGATTCAGAACGTTCTGCATCGCTCGGAGGTGTCTGTCCTAGCTCTGTTTGCAGTTCTGCTGCCAGATCAGTCAAGAAAATATCTTGAGCGATTTGGTCATAATCAATGCCATCAGCCGACATCAGATCCCAGCGTACCATCTGGGACGAAATCCACTTGGCAAAGCTTTTCCAGGGATAGGGATCAAAGCCAATGCGGTCAGGAATATTCAAGGTATTCCCCAATCCATCCTCAAATTCTCCAGTCAATACTGCTTCTACAACCGGAAGAGGCTGGTTAAGATATTGGCGATCGATTAGGGCTGCTGCAATATCTTTACGATTGGCTGGATCGTCGGCATATCCGGCGGCATCAATGATCGCCTTATTGACAGCCCGGAACGTATTAGGATTCTCATCGATCCAAGATTGGCTGGCCGCAAAAGCACAGCAAGGATGACCATCCCACAGATCCTTCGTGAGCATGTGAATATAACCAACGCCCTCGAACACAGCCCGTTGATTAAAGGGATCGGGCATGAGCATTGCATCTAGTTCATCAGCCGTCATTTTAGCCACGCTATCCGGTGGCGGCACTGGGAAGATTTGTACATCCGTATCGGGATTCAGTCCACCAGTTGCTAGATAGTATCGGAGCAAAAGGTTATGCATGGAAAAGGGGAACGGCACCCCAATCCGGAAGCCCTTGAAGTCTGCTGGGCCTCTCACCGTATCTCGATGTTTCATAGCTACCGTAATAGCCTGACCATTGATGTTTTCAATGCTGGCCAGCTTCACGGGAAACGTTGCTGACCCAAGACCGAGGGTCATGGCAATGGGCATGGGAGATAGCATATGATAGGCATCTAGCTCGCCAGCGATCGCTGAGTCACGAACGGCAGCCCAGTTCGGCATTTTCACCACCGATACGTTAAGCCCATACTTTTCATAAAATCCAAGCGGCTCAGACATCACAATGGGCGTTGCACAAGTGATGGGAATAAATCCAATTTGTAAGTTGGTCTTTTCTAGATTGCTGGGTACATCAGCCTCGGCTACCGTATCTGTTCCTCCAGGTTGGCTAGCATCTTGAGAACAGCTTGCCATCGCCACTAAGGCCCCAGCAACAGCTACCCGCTTTAAAAATTCACGACGGCTAAAATCACCATTGCGGATGGTATTGCCAAAAAACTCAACGGCATTCACCCCAAAGGCTGCTGCCATGGCTTGATCCAGCCCACCAGCTTCTTTAATAAGGTCGCGGCAGAACTGTTCCCGTGCCGGATTTCCGCCACTGATGTTTTTCAGCAGTAGCGCTTCTCGCATGTCAACTTGAGTCAGAGTCTTAGCTAGATCAAGAGAGTCAGACGTATAGACTCCCATCTTAACCAGATCGCTGACCCAGTCGGCTGGATTATTGGGCATACTTTCCAAAAACTCCCAGTGATCCTGTGGCAAATGATTACCACCGCAATAGCACCGGGCGTCGATGGACTCAGACGCTCTTGTGGAAACTGTCATAGCAAAACTCACCTGACTTAATGCGTGGATTGGACTCGCATTCCTATGCTGCAGTGCAGCTTAAAACTCATGGGGTTAACTTATCAAGCCTGATGGAAGAGAGCATTGAAACTTCTTTCGCAAACATAGGACTTTCTTTCGATAACGGCAGCTATCATGCGACAGCCCCTTGATTACACAGTCAATACGTCACTATATGCTCACAAATAGACATAAAGACTAGAAAATGAATTCAACGATACAGAAACTTAGCCAGATCTCCCAAAAGAGACTGGCTATTTCACGTCTTCATCCCATATCAAATCCAGTTGAATGGTTATGCCTGAGACATCCTGCCTAGGATTCCCCCCTTTGCCGCCCCCTTGAGGCTACAGACCTTCGGGTACTCCACAGCCTTGAATGAATAGCCTCTCTAACCAGCTTGGATATTAAGAAACGGCTGCTTGAGCCTGATCGGTTTTTCGCCAAGTTTGGGGAGAAGTGTGGTGGCCTTGACGGAACTGACGGACAAAATAGCTTGCATCGGCATAGCCAACCTGTTCTGCAATAGAGTTCACGGTTTGATTGGTGGTGGCTAGGAGATAACGCGCTTGGGCCATGCGTCGTTCAATAATCCAGCGCTTGACGGTTCGCCCAGTCTGGGTTTGCACCAAATTGGTGAGATAGGCCGGAGAATAGCCAACGGCTTGGGCAACATCGATCAGCCGGATGGGTTGATTGTAATGGGCTTCAATGAAGCGAAAAACTGGATTGAGGGTTGGATGGTCAGGAAAGATGGAGTTCGCGCTTGTGGCCGGGTTATGGTCTTGAGGTTGAGCTTCTGCAGCATACCAACGCTTCAGCCTATCCTGCCGCTCTAGGCGCGTAGCGATCGCTGTCAGCAGTTGTTCCACGGTACAAGGCTTGGTCAAATAGTCATCAGCTCCTAGCTCCATGCCTTGGCGTAGATCAGCCATGGTAACCTTGGCAGTGAGAAAAATGAAGGGAATAGCAGCGGTCTCAGGCGTTTGATGTAGGGTAGACAACACTTGATAGCCGTCCATATCGGGCATCATAATGTCGCAGACAATGAGGTCAGGGATATATCGCTGGGCTAAGTCAACGCCTGCGCTGCCGCTTGCAGCCGTCAAGACAAAAAATCCTTCAAAGTGTAAACAACGCGAAAAAATGTCGCGGGTTTGGGTTTCATCTTCTATGACGAGGATTTTTTTCATAGCGATCGCTGTTGAATCGTTGCCGATGAATGTCTACTGAGCACATGTCTATTGAGCACATGTCTATTGAGCAATGGACTACCTGGCTAGTTAGAATACTTGAGCCCCCATAGACCCACTTATGAATGAACAGGATGGCGGTCTTGCCTATTCCTTGATAGGATTTTTGGGGTCATGTTTGTGGTGTAAGAGGCTACCATATAGTCTGAACCTTGGCATCATCACCATGCAGCCTTGGAGACAGATCAACCTCAGTGCCAGTGACACTTAAAACTCATGGATTGTCTCTTCTAGCACTCATTGGCAGTTCTATGTCCTCCTCCTTTCGTTTACCGCTGGATCTCTCCGATCCCCTACCCCCACATTCAGCGCGATCGCTGGACGATTCGCCCCTACCATCAACCCCGACGATGGGGACGCTCCTCCCTGCCCTGGATATTCAGCGCCATGTGCTGCCACAGGACAGTACGGAGCAGACCCTTGACCGCTTTTTCCACAACCATCCCCAAGCCTTGGGTGTGCTTCTCCTCAATGATCTGACCTCGCCAACCACTGTGCCAATTGCCATGGTTTCTCGACGTCGGTGGATGCAATGGCGATCGCTTCTCCCCGCTGATCATGAACCAGGATGCCAGCACCTCGTAGACCACACAGAACGTTGGCATCGTGTCTGCGACTATGTGCTGCTGAATGAGCACGACGTCTTACAAGATGCGATCGACGGTCTCTTGGCTCAGGACTCGCTGGCAGAGTCAGAAGAGCCCATAGTCGTGCTGACATCGGATGGCGCTGGTCTGTGCGATCGCCATCGTCTATTGATTGCCTACACGCGCCTCACGCGATCGGAGCAAATTGCCTTAGCAGAACCTACTGTCGAACATCTGCGCCGTCAGCAGCAGCTTATCTTAAATGCAATTGGTGAAGGCGTTTATGGCGTTGATCTCCAGGGTCATGCAACCTTTGTTAATCCAGCCGCTGCCCAGATGATCGGTTGGCATCCTCAAGAGCTGATTGGTCAGTCGATGCACCAAGTCTTACATCATTCCCATCCCGATCACAGGTCTTATCGGCGAGAGGAATGCCCGATCTATGCAGCATTTCAGGATGGTATTGTTCACCGCGTATCGGATGAAGTATTCTGGCGCAAAGATGGTACCTGTTTCCCTGTGGAATACATTAGTACACCGATACGGGATGAACAGGGTCAGCTCGTTGGGGCAGTGGTTGTTTTTCGAGACATTACCCAGCGCAAGTGGGCAGAAGCGTTACTGCACCGCACCAATGAAGAATTGGAGCACCGGGTGCGCGATCGCACAACGGAACTACAGCAGGCCAATGAACAGCTTAAGGAGTTAAGTGAGCTGCGATCGCGGGTCGTGACCATGGTATGCCATGAGTTTCGTAATCCTTTGAATAATATCTTGCTATCGGTGTCATCTCTTGAACGCTATGACCATCAACTGACAGTTGATCAAAAATCATCCTATCTATTAGGCATTCAAGATAATGTTGAACGCATGACCCAGATGATCGATGCAATTTTAATCATTGGTCGCGTAGAAGCCAAGGGCATGGAGGTTCAACCCCGTCAGTTTGATATCATATCCTTCTGTCAGGAGTTGATTTCAGAGTTGTTAGTGGCAGCATCTGGAGGCGATCGCCCGCCAGTGGTTCACGAAAACCGAGTTCACTTCACGAGTCGCCATAAACGATTAGTCGTCACGTTAGATCAATGCATGGTGCATTCCATTTTGACCAATATTCTTTCTAATGCCATTCGCTATACACCAGAACCTGCTCCCATTCATTTTAAAGTGGTTAAATACCACGACCAGGTTACGTTTCACATTGCTGATTCCGGTATTGGCATCCCAACTGAAGATATACCCTATTTATTTGAACCTTTCCATCGAGGACGCAATGTCAGCAATATTGCTGGAACAGGACTAGGGTTAAATATTGTGAAGCGGTTTGTCGATTTGCATGGCGGGCATATTGATGTATCAAGCCAGCTTGGAGAAGGCACTGTATTTCAAGTGGTTTTGCCATTGCACTATAGCTGATCGCCTTCCGAATATCTAGAAGTCATAGCAGAAGTCAGACGGGTTAGGACATCCAGGACTTAGGGTACTTTGAACCCGCGCAGGCGGGTTTAGTCTGTATAGTCACGACTTGAGTCGCCGAGACGCTGGGATTTGATGCCTCAACCAAGTTGATTAAAGCTATAATTGGCATGACCATTTACAGCCTATCACGTCCTTAAAATCACATCCAAACATGATACAAGAAGGATTAAGGCATAATAAAGCATACCACCATAGTGAATGGGCACAAGTACCCTTGTCTAAGCAACCAAACCCCATTTTATTCAGATTGAAAACGACGCCGAAAACGCGGATCAAGGCGATCGCGTTTTCGGGAATTGCACGACCGGCAAAGCGTTTGCAGATTACTGACATCATTGGATCCACCCTTCGCTAGAGGAATGATGTGATCGATGGTGAGGGTTTTGGTGTTGCCACAGGCCTGACATTGATGGCGATCGCGTTCTAGCACGTAGTGGCGCACTGGCTCAGGGATGGGAATACGGGGAGACTTCATCATGCCTCCTCACTGGTCTCAGCGGGTTGACGGAAATGATCCAGAGGAGAGCCTTCGGGCGTTCCAGATTGCTCTGGTGATGGATCTGGGTTAGGTACAAATTCCAGCCGAATTCTGATGCTTCCTCGTTGCCACGTTTGACCTGAGCGCAACACCCGACAGGGAACACCCTGATCAATCCAACCCTTTCTTTTTTCATCTCGAATATTCAGTTGTTGTGCCAATCGGCTCGTAAGCTCTGCTACGGTAAAGGTATTGTGGTTAATTAAGAGCTGGTTCGGTGTAGAGACTGAAATAACATCTTCCGACTCTAGCGGTTCAAAAGGTTGTCTATGATCCATAAGTTTAGGTCAAGAGAGAGGATTGTGATTGGGTAGGCAGTGACTCGGGCGTTTGGGTGCCTAGGATAGCTAGCCTTTGTCCCTGCCTATTCATAGATTTGAATGGGCGATCGGGATAGATGCAGGTGTTGCAGGATCTATCCTAGCAGTTCAGGACGATGGGATGACAGCAAACCTAACTAGGCTTGGCTGAGCACGGGCATCTCTTCATTGGGCGCATCTGTAGGGATTTCAAGGCGATCTTCACGATCTTGTTCATCTGTAAAGGGAAGGGCGATCGCCAAATCTCCCTCAGCAACCAGCGGCAGACGCTTGCGATCAAGCATCATGGCTTCTAAACAAGCATTAATGCCCTGGACAGATGTATTGTAGTCGTTTATCCGTAGCTGAATGTGTTCTTGCTTGAGTTGATTGGAGTGCAGCTTTTCAGAAGCTTCCTTATCTAAAATTCGTGCCAGATACTGTCGAGCTATGTCATACTGCTGCAAGATGAGGTCGCTTTGGTGACGCGCTGCAGATAAAAGATGGTGATTGAGCGTTTGATTAATGGTTTGACGAAAGGTATGGGCAACCGTTTGATTAACCTTTTGCTCAAAGTCAAGCTGCAGAAGTTGGCGAATGGCTGATTCTGCCTCAATCATATTTTTGTAGTCATAACCACGACAGGCCTGCTGTAGGGTTTGCCGCAGTTGCCACAGGGATACACTATTCTCCGTATAAAACTCAGGACGCTCCCGCACATAGCGATCGCACTCTGTTTGAGCTTCACTGAGCAGGGACTTAAGGGTTTCCTCCTTAGCTATTGCTAGAGTTTGCTCAATGCCACCATCTTTACCGAGGAGGCGATAGAGTTGGCTATAGTAGTCTTGCTGCTTAACATGGATGCCGAGGCGATCGAAAAAGCTTTCTACAATGTGCTGAGAACAGTCAACTAAGACATCTTCCAAACCGTTAGCAAGATAGTAAAAGGCTTCAGCTAAAATGCCGAGTAGGGGTACAACAGAATTACGGCGATGGCTAGACTGAGCCCGTCGATGTACATCAGCAACAGAAAAAGAGTGAATTAGCTCATCCAACCGGGCCACCATACGCACCCGCAAGGTATTAAAGTCTTGCTCAAACTTATCATCGGTATCACTAGCCACGGCGGCGTTGATCACCGCTTCAATATCCTGCTGCCAGTGATCACCAATATGTTTCAGATCTTGACCCAGTTGCTGCATCTCCCGCTCTTTCATCGCTTCCACATCTTGCGGTTGGCGCTGCAGTTGCTGATATTGCTCGATCAACGATTGTCGGAGCTGAATGCAAAGAGGTTGTAAATCATCCGCCAAGTTGGCCAACAGTTGGGGGCGCTTTTCTTCCACCAAGTAGCGAGTAATCGCTGTGCGGAATCCTTCAATGCCGCTATCATGAATGAGTTGATTGATCAGCGATGAACCTTGCTCGCCGAGAATTCTCACATAGTTTTGATTCGGGGTTTCGTAGCTGCGCACATCAATCCGAAATTGGGACGGGGAAAGCTTACCTGAATTAGCACAGTAGCGATTGAATTCACTGACAAACTGCGGTGTTTCTTCCAGCCCAGATGCACTACGCACGCCATCGACAAAAACGCTATCCAATCCAAAGCGATCGCTGCTCTGGGTTTGACGTATTTGGCTACCGTAGAAACCTAGGAGAGCGCTGGTTTTGAAAACGCGAGTCGAGCCAGGAAATTGTTCTTGCAACAGTTGATCCAGCCGTTGGCGAAGCTGCGCATTATACCAAGTTTCATCCACGCGGTTGAAAACATAAAAAACGCGATCGCGAATGCCAGGATTGGTACGAATGGTTTCTAAAAGCTGAGTTTCCTCCGTAGACATATCGCCCGCCGCTGCAGGCTTGAGCACACAGATGACCGCCGAGGTATCGGGATGCTCAATTTTACTGTAGGTTAACGCGGCATCTTTTTGCACCGGTGCATCAATTCCTGGCGTATCCACCAACACATTGCCATCTTCTAGAAGCGGGTGATGGCAATAATATTCAATCCGTTTCAGCACCGCACTATTGGCTCCACGGCGGGCATAGGCAGCAGCTTCCTGCAAATTGGTGAAATTAAACTGCTCCATGGAGAACGTATTATTCTGCGTGGAATGGATGCGATCGCGATTGTGGGTAAAGCCTTCTAGCAAAAACTTCAGTCCACTAGCCTGCTTAGCCCGTTCAGACTTACTTTCGCCGCCCTCCTGCTCTAGAATCACCGAACAGCGTTGCTGGAGCTGTCCCATCAGGTCTGGATTGTTGATATTCCCGGCTGTCGGCAGACCCAACTGTTGGCACAGCGCCGTCACCTGTTCCCGCACCTCCGCCTCACTCATGAAGGTCAACACCACCCGCTCTTGATCCATCGGGGCATAGGCAATCTTGCATTCAGTGCCCGTAGCATGGCCTTCGGCGCTATAGAGCAGCTCGCGCTCCAAGATAGCATTGATCAGCATGGACTTCCCTGCGCTAAAAGCACCGGCAAACACAATCTCAAACTCAGGGGCGATCGCCTTCTTTAAGGATGCCCGCACAGCCGAGGTATCAACGTTGCTGAACTGCGGCTCTGCATAAAACTGTTGCAAAACTACATTGACCTGCGCCTGTAAATCGTCGCACTGGGGAAAGGGATAACTCATAGCTAGAAGGGAAGATGTCCTTGACTAACGGTACATTGGATAGAGGAAGCTACCTGCTTTAGAGTACCCATTCCTCACCGATCGATCGATAAAATGGTACGGATTTACACACCTTTATAGTCCTAGGCTAGATGTCAAAATAGCCCATTCGTAGGATGCGCCATGGTATGCCTATCCGATACCACGGAAAAGATTCCATGCAAAGGCTTCAAGGTGGTGCATGTAGCAGGTTGTGCCCTATATTTAAAATACCTGGACTCGCTGAATAGCTTGGCGCAGTTCTGCAGCATGCATCCAGCCGACGAAGCCAGCATAGGTACATTGCCCCTGGGCATTGGCAATGAAGAGATAATCAACGCCCATAGGATTTCTCCAAGTGCGCAGGGTGATGCCATCGGCAACGGTGCAGACCGGCGTCGCCTGGGCAAAATATCGAGTGCTGGTATCCGTCATGCCAGGAACACGGCGAAATTGATCAATCAACTGCATGATCCGACTAGTAACCGGCGGTAGGGGCGATCGCGGCTGAGTCCAAAAGTCTTGAATAGTCTGAACCACCTTGGGATGGTGGCGAAGCTGGGGATGGGTGACGCCTTCTAAACAGACAAAATGGGCATGGTTTAATTTCGTGGCTTCAATGGGCACCGTGCCATCGCGCCCGCCGGTGGTATGTCCAGCCACAACTAATGTAGGAATCTTCGCCGCGATCGCTTCCGCTAGATCCCGACGATTTTGACCCAGATGCTTGGCAATGCCAATCCCCCATCCGAAAGGATCCACCATGCGGGCAAAATCCGAGCCACCAATGGGCGCACCCAACAGCACCAGCGACTCAATCCGCGGCCACCATTCTGGATGCTGAGACAACAGCTCGACCCAAAGCACACCACCTAGAGAGGTGGCCACAATCCGCACTGGAGGCTCCGGATAGCGGCAGAAGGCATCGTGGGCTGCTTGCTCGATCGTGTTTAGCAGGGGCTGTATGTGCCATAGTGTACGCACATATCCTAGGTCAGGAGCAACAACATGCATCTGTGACCCCGCCAGCCGCTGGGCCAATGCCCGCATCGTTTGGTTGGTGTCTGTGAGCCCATGCTGGGAGAAAAGAATGTGGGTTGGATAATCTGCCATGGATAGGATAATGAAAACCTGATGTACTCGACCTCTATCCTATAATAGCGAAGAGCGATCGCTGCTGTGATCAGTAGGCGCTCCATTCATTCATCGGTAGTGCTAAAGATGTAAGGTGTTAGAAATTAAAAGGGCGATCGCTTCCCTAGATAGGAAAGAGCGATCGCCCT
>RECH01000008.1 GCA_007694125.1 Leptolyngbya sp. DLM2.Bin15 | reverse complement strand
CGCTAACCCAAGCTACGAGAGAATCAAGATCCCAGGAGTTTTGTCCGTCAATCAGCTGAAACACCCTGCCTTGACGATTCAACCGGATTGGATATTCATGATCTTGTAGAGACCCAAGCACCCATGTTCGTTGACCTCGATCGCCTCGCCCAACTTCCCCTATTCTGCAACCTTGAGGCGGATGACCTCGCTGATCTCCAACCCCATACCAGCCAACTATCCTACCAGGCAGGTGACCTTGTCCTCAACGAGGGCGATCGCTTGCCATCCCAGCTTTATATTCTCAATACTGGGCAACTGCGGGTGGCTAAGCTAGCCATGAGTGGCAAAGAAACCATTTTACGCACCCTTGCCCCTGGCGATATCTTTGCCGCACCAGCTCTCTTTGGCGATCAGGTAGCACCGGCCAGCGTCACCGCCATGACCGACGCCCAGGTGATCACCATCGATCGTCAAGCGCTGCTGACCCTATTCCGCCAAAATCCAGACGTGCCGCTGACCATGCTGATGATGTTCAATCAACGCCTACAGCAGCTCCATGACACGGTCCATGGCCTGGTGTCGGAACGGGCCGTGGTGCGGCTCATTCACTATCTCCAATACGCCGCCAACCACTATGGCACGGTGACCATACCGGAGGGAGAAGAACTGCGATCGCCCTTGCCCCACTACCAAATTGCCCGCAGCATTGGCATCACCTACGAAGAATGTGTGCGCCTCTTTAAGCAACTGCACCCCATGGTCACCTATCAACGGGGCGGGCGGATTCGGGTACAGGACTGGCAGCGCCTAGATGAATTAGTCGAGGTTGCCCCTGAGTCGCCACGATCCCCAGAACGATCGGGCGATCGCTAGATATCCTGGTAGTGTGACCGGTAGACTAAAGGAGGTGAGTACCAAGACAACAAGTATGGGTGAGCCTGTGGAACATCGTGACGTAGCAGATGCCTTAGTTATTGGGACTGGGCCCGCCGGATTATCAATCGCTGCCGAGCTAGGAAGCCGGGGGTTGCAGGTGATCGGTCTAAGTCCCGCAGAGCCTACCGCTGCTTGGCCCAACACCTACGGCATCTGGTGCGACGAATTAGAATCGCTGTTGCTGGCTGACATGTTGGGCCATCGCTGGAGTGACTGCATGGTCTATATGGGATCAACGGCCACGGCGCTGAACCGCGACTATGGACTGATTGATAAAACGAAGCTCCAGACCTATTTCCTCCATCGCTGCGATCGCCACTCTGTGGTTTGGCACCAGGGCACTGCCGCCCAGATTAACCATAGTTCAGACGTCTCCTGCATCACCACCCAAGACGGCAAGCAGCTCACCGCCCGCATTGTCGTGGATGCCAGCGGCCATCGCCCCGCCTTGGTGCAGCGCCCGCCCTTAGCCAATGTTGCCTACCAAGCAGCCTATGGCATCGTCGGCCGCTTCTCCAAGCCCCCCATTCGTCCCCAGCAGTTTGTGTTGATGGACTATCGTGCCGATCACCTCACGGCAGATGAGCGGGCTCAGCCCCCCACCTTCCTCTATGCCATGGACTTAGGCGATGGGGTCTATTTTGTCGAGGAAACGTCTCTGGCCCACAGTCCAGCGATCGCCTTTGAAGAACTAGAACGTCGCCTCCGCCAACGATTGGCCCACAGCGGCGTGGAGGTCACCGAGGTGCACCACATCGAACGCTGCCTATTTCCCATGAACTTGCCCATGCCCTTCTTGGATCAACCCGTGGTTGGATTTGGCGGCGCAGCCAGCATGGTGCATCCAGCATCCGGCTACATGGTGGGCAGTCTCCTGCGGCGCGGCCCGATCTTGGCAGAAGCGATCGCCCAGGCTCTCAACGGTGCCAGTTCTCCCCAGCAAACGGCGCGGGCGGCTTGGCAGGCCCTATGGTCGCCGGAGCGCTTGCGGAAATATTATCTGTATCGCTTTGGGCTCAGCAATTTGCTGACCTTTGATGAGCCCCAGCTCCATGACTTTTTTCATGCCTTCTTCCAGCTTTCAAAACCCCAGTGGTCGGGCTTCTTGGCTGATACCCTAACCATGCCAGAACTGATGCTGGCCATGATCACCCTGTTCGGTAAAACCACCAACGATGTGCGGCAAGAATTACTCAAAGCAAGCTGGAGCGATCGCAAACTGCTATGGCGATCGCTCCTAGCCCAATGAGTCCTACCGTTAGTCTTACGGCATACCTGCAACCTAACCGGTGTCCCTGAATCACGGGCTAGCAACATCTATGCTGTGCAAACTAGATTCAGCCGAATCCTAGATGCATCTGAGCCCAGACGCACTTGCCCAGCAATATGATATCCACGTCATATCAACGGTATGGGGATTAGCGCTTCACTTGAGGGGTGACGCCTTTACCTTCCATGCAGGCTAGGTAGGCAATTTCGGTTTCGTCTAGCTTATAGTCATCGTAATTTTCTTTCATGCCAAAGACTTTCTCTAAAAAGTCGTTCTGAGATTCTCTTAAGGCGCGGTCAACATCGCCCTGGCTGAGCTTTTTGGGTAAACACTGAGCCATGGCGGTCAGATCGGTACCATCGGCAGCAATATAGCGCTTAGAGGCAGGTGAGGCGGCGGCATAGGCGGGGGACACAGGCAAGCTATAGCTAAGCCACATCAGCCCGACAAGGAGTGTCAGCATAAGACGCTGAACAAGGCCACGGATGGAACGTCGAGAAATTGACATAATTGATTGCATGTGTGTGATTGCATTTCAGTCTTAATTGTAAACAAATAAAAAGTAGTTGGGTGGGTAGGCCAATTCAGAGCTGCTTTATATCAGACGCATTAAGGAATCACAAACATAGTTTTACTCACGTCCAAATAGGTTTC
>RECH01000158.1 GCA_007694125.1 Leptolyngbya sp. DLM2.Bin15 | reverse complement strand
TTCCCGTTGAACTGTTCACCGAATCCCCGCTCCTTTAGGACGGGGAGGATGTCAATGGTGAGCTTGACCTGATTGACGGACAAAACTCCTGCGATCTTGATCCTCCCGTAGATTGGGTTAGCGTCAGCGTAACCCAACGGAATCTAAGCTGGTACTGGGCTTGACGTTGCTCAACCTAGTACCAGAAGACAGAAGAACGAAAAGGAATCCAGGACACAGGAGGTTTCCCGCCTCAGCCCATAGGCGGATCACTTCCGCCTCAGAGTACTAGGCTGGAGTATTTGCCAAACCTAAGGCAAGAGTCAGCTTTGGCGGATTTTGTAGGTAGAGGGTGCTTCCGTTTTGTCCTGAGAGGTGGGGCGCAGTGGTTGTAGCCCCGTCACCTTCAGGTAGCTACTGAGCCAATGGTCTAGAAGCCCGACGCAGAAGGCGAGACCGCTATATCCGTAGTAGAGCCAATGAACTGGAATCACCTTGAGGGTGAACCAAGTGCCTCGCTTCAGCCGAAAGAAGCGATAGACTGATAGATTGAGCAGGATCAGCATCGTGGCGCAGAACAGGGAGAGCACCAACCAGAGCGGATTCCAGACCACCAGCACCAAACTTGCAAGCCCGCTATAAAGGCAAACGACGCTCAGACGGCTCGATATGCTGAGGTTGAGATCGTTGCTAATTTGACCTTCCTGTAGGAGGAGCTGTGTCCAAGGCAGGGCTCGTTGGAAAAAGTCTGTCTTCAGCATCGACGTCATGCCCCAATGCTTCAGGTGTTTCACCTGAATTTCTTTGCAGAGTCGGATGCTATACCCTTGTTTCTTGAGTCGATAGCCTAACTCAATATCCTCAATGCAAGGCTTAAAGTAGGTTTCGTCAAATCCATCGACGGAGAGAAATGCCTCTCGGAAAATGGCGCTACAGGCTCCCCAAAACGTGAAGGTGTTTTCTTTGGAGCTTTGATGAACGTAGTGGTGAAAGAGATTGCGATACTGGGATAGAAAATTGCCCTTGCCAGGTTTATCGTCGTAGGAGCCAATCAGGGCCGTCATGGTGGGTGAGGCTTGGAACTCTGCCTGGATCTGAGCGAAGAAGTCTGGCTCAATGCCCACATCTGCGTCAATAAACACCACAATATCGCCGGACGCATACTTAGCGCCAACATTGCGAGCAACGGCAGGGCCTCGCTGCACCGGGAGCTGGATGACTTTCATGCCACCATCTTTGGCCACCTGCCAAGAATCATCGGATACACCATCGACAACGACGATGACTTCATAGGGGCGTGGGTAGGTGTTGTTCAGGCGTTCTACACATTCGCGGAAGGCTTCACCACCGTTGAAAACTGGAATAACCACAGACAGGTTATAGGATCTGGGGGGCTGGGGCATCTTCTCAGACTCATTGTAAGAAACTGAAGGATTATTGTCACAGGTGTTTTCAATTGAGCCAACCATGATGTTATCCAGAAAGTGAGGTAAGTAATTTATTACGATCGCCCTATGTGTGATGCACGTCAACCTAGTGTGGCCTGGGTTCAAGATGATGGATTAGTTCACCATGAACTTTTTTCGACTGTGTGGCATTCGTAGAACTGATGAACATACTAATCAGTTGTGTTGATGTTAGAAGCCCCAATTAGGTAGATCTCAGACTCAACCTGGCTGTGGCTGCTATAAATTAACTACACTCTAGGTGCTCTGATGACTATCCTCAAGGATCTACGTCACAAAAGCAACAAAATCTGACGACTCTTTAAGTCCTCTTCATACTGAAATCTACTTTACAAAGTTTTTGCTCTTTTCAAATAAAAATTCGCGGATAGAATTGGCGATCGCAATTTTCAATGCCATACTGGGCGTAGCATAAATCACACTGCATTCACCCACGTTAGCACAGAGGCATAGGTAGGACTATGCTGGGCAGATACGCCCTTACTCAACACGAGAAGCTTTTAGAATATGACTATGCAGCCACAAAAACCAACTGTTTTGGTCACCGGAGGAGCAGGCTATATTGGCTCCCATGCTGTTGATCAATTGAAGCAAGCTGGCTACCACGTTGTGGTCTTAGATAATCTAGTCTACGGCCATCGAGATCTGGTTGAAACTGTCTTAAACGTTGATTTAATCGTGGGCGATATTAGCGATCGCTCCCTCCTAGATCAAGTGTTTCAAGACTACTCCGTTGCGGCAGTGATTCACTTCGCTGCCTATGCCTATGTGGGTGAGTCGGCTACCAATCCGGCAAAATACTACCGCAATAACGTCAGCGGCACCTTGACGTTGCTAGAAGCCATGGTGGCTGCGGGGGTCAAGCGTCTAGTCTTTTCCTCCACCTGTGCTACCTACGGTGTACCCCAGCAAATTCCTATCCCGGAAGATCATCCCCAGGCACCCATCAATGCCTATGGGCAAACCAAGCTGATGGTGGAAACCATCCTCAAGGATTTTGACAGTGCCTATGGCCTGAAATCCATTTGCTTCCGCTACTTCAATGCCGCTGGTGCCGATCCCCAAGGGCGGTTGGGAGAAGATCACAATCCCGAAACCCATCTGATTCCCCTGGCTTTGATGACCGCCCTAGGACGACGGGAATCTCTGTCGATTTTTGGCACAGACTACCCCACGGCAGATGGTACCTGCATCCGGGATTACATCCATGTTTGTGACCTAGCCGATGCCCACATTTTGGGGCTAGAACACCTGCTGAAGGGGGGAGATAGCGATATCTTTAACCTGGGCAATGGCGGTGGATTCTCGGTGCGCCAAGTGATTGAAGCCACAGAACGGGTGACGGGACGTCCGGTGCCAGCAGTGGAGTGCGATCGCCGACCCGGTGATCCGCCGGCCCTCG
>RECH01000300.1 GCA_007694125.1 Leptolyngbya sp. DLM2.Bin15 | reverse complement strand
CTGATTGCCCAACGCCACAGCTACCGCACCGGTACCCTCCGCTACTTCGAGCGCCAGTATCTCGACCGCAGCGATCGCCTTGAGCACCTGACCTGTTCACGAACAGACTATGATGGCTTGATTGTCTATTGGGTAGGGGAAGAGTCTCTACAACGTGTGCCTCAAGAGCTTCAGGATGGTAGACCGCTCATTATCTTGGAAGCCAATGCATTGCCGACCCTGCGGGATCGAGTCTTAGAATATGCGGCGCTTCAATACATTCAAACCCGTGCTACACCCCTACAAAGCGATGGCGTAGCACGGCGAGACGTAGGACGCCGCCTCATCCATGCTCGTCGGTTGCTTGATGAAGTCCTAAGTCGTGCATTTGCCCATCACCATGGTAGCCACCCCTGTTGGGTGCAGGGTGAGCCCGAACCTATCCCTGACACATCGTACTTCAATACAATGCTGTCTACGGTATGCGATCGCATCTATCCCAAAAGCCCAATCCTGTGGAATGAATTAATCAACCGCCGTAGTCTAACGTCCCAGGGCGCTAAGGCACGCCGAGAGCTGATTGAAGCTATGCTTACCCAAGCCAATCAGCCGCGACTAGGGTTACAGGGTTATGGGCCGGAGGTGAGCATGTATTATTCTGTCTTGGCAGAAAGCGGTATTCATCGCAGCCAAGATCATCAATGGGGATTTTATCCGCCCAACCCAACTCAGGACAGTACTGAGTCATACCTCATGCCGATTTGGCAGGCTGTGGATGATGCCTGTCATGGGGCAAGTCCCCAACCTGTTACCATAGCTGATCTATATCAGCATTTGGCAGCACCGCCCTACGGCATGAAGCTAGGCGCTATTCCTATTCTTTTAGCAGCATTCTTACTCTACAACGTTGATACAATCAGTGTTTACAAAGATGGGACATTTATTCCAGTGCTTGGGGCTGAACATTTTGAGCTCTTGGTGAAAGCACCTGAACGATTTGCGCTGAAATATATCGACATCGTCGGGGTGCGATCGCAGGTCTTTAAAGCATTAGAAGATATTCTCGTTCATCAGGGCGCTACGGCTCGCCCCCATGTCCGTAATGCCACTCTGCTATCGGTCATGACGCCTCTATTCCAGTTTGTGCGCAAGCTACCACCCTACACGCTGAAAACGGCTCAGATTAGTCTTGAAGCCCGCCGGGTAATCCAAACCTTATTAGCAGCTCAGGAGCCAGATCATTTACTCTTTATTACCCTTCCTCAAGCCTGTGGTCTTGAACCCATTCTCGCTAACCAAGCCGACGAAGGGGCGATCGCTCATCAGTTTCAGCAACGCCTAACTCAGATTCTAAAAGAAATCCAAGCAGCCTATGATCACTTACTCAATCATTGCCATCAGCTTCTACAAGCTGCCTTTGGTCTTGACGACCAAGCTGATATGCTGCGACATACCTTACAAATGCGAGCCAGTGCCCTATCTGGACAGATTGTTGAACGGATGCTCAATCAGTTTTTACTCGCCGTCTGCGACCAGAAGAAAGATGATCGAGCTTGGCTAGAATCCCTTGTGATGATTATTGCGGATAAACCTGCCGAGTCATGGAGTGATGGCGATCGCGATCGCTTTGAACTCACACTGAAAGATCTGTCTAAACGGTTCCAACGTTTGGAAGTACTGCATCAAGACCTGCACCAAATGCCAAGTCTTGGTATTGATGCCCGACGAATTACCATTTCCAATCCCGACGGGCATGAAGTACAGTGCATGGCTTGGTTCACAGCAGATAAATTGAACGTTGTAGATCCCTGGATTGAAGATATTTTAGATCATCTCAATGATCCTCAACTGCGGGATGCATTTTATGCACGGCTGACAGAGCGACTTTATGAGCAACATCCTCCCGTAGTCCCGGAGGAAAAACCTACCAAAAGCCGTCGTAAGCCAAAAAAGGAGACGCCGTGATGGGGACGGAGTTAGATGTTCACCTACTGACCCTATGCCGGCACAGCCCCATAGGGAAGCACCTTCCTGATGCTCTTTATGTCCATCAATCTGCTTTGTCTGCCCTAGCATCAGAATTACAAGCCTACGAAGCTCAAGCCCGACAGCTTGCTCCCCAGGGAACTAATGCGACCTTAATCAAGTTTAGTTTCCAGAAACCCCAAATTTCCTATCTATTTTATCCAGACTTTGACCATCATCCCCATCCTGCACTCCACCATAGTGTGCAAGTGAATCTAGAGACAAAAACAGTTGCCGAGCGTCACTATAGTACCGTTGACAATCCTCCCATTCTGCATCGCAAGGAAACCTTTGTCACCTCAGCCTATCCTCTTTATGCACAGTTTCAATGGTTGACTCAACAGGAAGAAGCGCTAGGTTTATTGGATAATGCTCGTAGCATTGGCTCTCGTCAAAACTGGGAACAACGGTTGAGCGATCGCCGCTTAATGATTTACCACCATCAACTTGCCTGTCCTCTACCGCTTACAGCCAGTATTAATTCTCCTACGAAACCCCAGATTCACCGCCATAAAGCAGCGATCGCCCGTGTTACCGCTTCAAAGCCTGTCCGTCTTGCCATCGAAGCCGGTTTATTTGAACCCGGCACCACCTACTTTGACTATGGCTGTGGACGCGGGGTAGATGTAGACTACATGAATCGCCTAGGATATGTCAGCGCTGGCTGGGATCCCTATTTCTGCCCAGACACTGAACCTGTTGCTGCTGATATCGTTAATCTCGGCTATGTTATTAACGTGATTGAAGAAACCGCAGAGCGTCGTCATGCGCTGCTACAAGCCTGGCATCTAACCCAGAAAGTGTTAATTGTTTCGGCTCAAGTGTTGATCAGCGATCGCAGCCATGGCGTCGTTGTTTATGGTGATGGAATTATTACCCGTCGCAATACGTTTCAGAAATACTATGCGCAAGAAGAGTTAAAAATTTATATTGACCAAGTCTTAAATGCTGACGCAATTCCAGTCGCTCTAGGAATTTATTTTGTCTTTAGAGATTCAGCCCAAGCAGAAACATTTCGGGCTACTCGCTTTCGATCTAAGGCCAGATCTCCACACATTCGTCTTAACGTTAGCCAGTTTGAGCAGTATCACGATCTGCTTCAACCCTTAATAGCATTCTACACTGAGCGCGGCCGCCTACCTAGCGGTGATGAGATTGATACATCAGGCTGTCGAGCAATTCAGAATCGTCTCGGCTCTATCAAGCGTGCCTTTAACATTGTCCTAAAAGCTACGGAGCGGCAGGATTGGGATTATATTGAGGAAAAACGCCGCCAAGATTTACTCGTGTACCTTGCTCTCAGTCAGTTTGGCCGACGTCCTACATCTCAACAGTTGTCGCCTACTGTGCAGCGCGATATTAAAGCGCTCCTGGGTACCTATCACCAAGCCTGCACCACTGCTGATCTTATGTTAATGAGCTTGGGTAATCTGGCTATTATTGAAGAGCGATGCCGGCAAAGTTCAATCGGACAGCAACGCCCTCACTCCCTTTGGGTACATGTCTCTGCCCTTGATGCTCTCGATCCGTTGTTACGATTGTATGAAGGCTGTGCCTCACGAACGATTGGGCGTCCTCAAGATGCATCCATTGTAAAATTTCACGTTAATACCCCAAAGATTACCTACCTATTTCTTCCCAATTTCGACATTGATCCCCATCCTGCCCTAAGCACCAGTATGCAAATCAGCCTACGGGATCTAAAAGTCAGGTATCGAGACTATGACCTACATGATAATCCACCGATACTGCACCGCAAAGAGCAAGTTGTCATGCAAGACTATCCAGGCTATGAGAAATTCGCAAAACTTAGCCAACAGGAATATAACTGGGGACTACTAGATGACATCACAGCGATAGGTAACCGCCATAATTGGGAGCGATGCCTTGAAGATCATTGTGCAACCCTTAAGGGGCATCGCCTCATCTGGCGCAAGGATGCAGATGCCTATCACATCAAAGTCGTGCGATCGCGTATTCGGAGTAGGTCAAAAAGGTGATTAAGGATTTATTGAGTATTCTAATTTAGTAAGCCTAGTCATGACGATCAGGTCTGAGCAGGACTGCCAAGGGTGAAGTAAAAAGTAGCTCCTTGGTTAGGCTGACTTTCAGCCCAGATGGTGCCGCCATGGCGATGAATAATGCGTTGAACGATCGCTAGCCCAATACCCGTACCTTCAAAGTCAGTTTGGGCATGGAGGCGTTGAAATGCGCCAAACAGCTTGTCAGCATAGTCCATCTGAAAGCCAACACCGTTGTCACGCACAAATAGAGTACCATCGGGTAAGCTGCTAACCTCCACCCAAGGATCAGGTTGAGTGCGGCTAAATTTCACAGCATTACTGATTAAATTACTCAGCACTTGCTGTAGTAGCGTCGCATCCCCTTGAACCATGGGTAAATTACCAATACGAAACTCAATAGGAACAAGCGTTGGAGACTGATCTGTCACAAGTGCGATCGCTTCCTCAACTAACTCGCGCATAGGCACCGATGCATAGACAATTGGTTTGCGTCCAATCCGTGAGAGGGTTAGCAAGCCATCAATGAGCAGCGCCATTTTTTGGCTACTATTTTCGATCACCTGTAAATAGTGAACCACCTTGGGATCATTGAGGGCATCATGAGTTTTGAGACGTTGCTGCAAAGCATTCACAAATCCGTTCATATGCCGCAAGGGGGCACGGAGGTCGTGGGATACCGAGTACGAAAATGACTCAAGTTCTTTGTTAGCTGCTTCTAGCTGTGTTGCTGTTTGCTGAAGCACTTGCTCCGCCTGTTTACGCGCGGTAATATCGGTTAACGTGCCCACATAGCCGCTCACCTGACCCATCGCGTCGATTTCGGGCAACATCTGACTATAAAACCAGTTGATGCTGCCGTCAGGGCACAGATGTCGTCCTTCGGTTTGTACAGGTTGATCGAAGGTTAGATTATGCGCAGCTTCCTCAAGCAGTCGTGCCCGATCATCTGGATGCAGAGCTCGCGTCCATCCATCTCCCAAGGCTGTATCGGCAGAACGACCGGTCATCTGACTCCAGTAGTCATTAACATAAATACATTGCCCTTGGGTATCAAAACGATAAATAGCCACAGGTACGGTAGCAGCTAGCGCCTTATAGCGCCCCTCACTTTCAGCTAGGGCCTGTTCCGCCCGTTTTCGATCGCTGATGTCCATAGCAATGCCAATTAATCGCCGGATTTGCCCATCGGGGCTAAAGATTGGCTTGCCCTTAGCAAACACATAGCCGCGGGATCCATCCGCTCGAATAATCTGTAAATCTGCCGTGTAGGGCACCCCAAACTGAGTCACCTGATGTATCAGATTGGTGAGAGTTTGCCAGTCTTGAGGCGCGAACATGTGCTGTTGAGCTTGATACGAAGGCGCGATCGCTGCCGGCTCCATGCCAAAAATGGCGAAAAGTTCGGGAGACCAAGTCACGTCTCCGGTTTCAATGTCCATCTCCCAACTGCCTAGGTGAGCAACGCGTTGGGCTTCGAGCAACAGTGCTTCGCTTTGACGCAGCGCAGCAGTGCGTTGTTCAACCCGTTGCTCTAGGTCTTGGTTGAGATGCTGTAAGGATTGCTGGCTGTGGCGTAGATCTTCCACGAGTTGCGCTTGTGCTAGGGCAATGCCAACCTGGTTCGCCAGTTGGGATAAAAACTCAACTTCAAAATCTTGCCATTCCCGAGGGCGATCGCATTGGTGAGCAATTAATAACCCCCAAAGCTGATCGGTCTTCAACAGCGGGACTACAAGGTTGGCACGCACCTCGAACTGCTTAAGAAAAGCAACATGGCAGTCGGCGATCGCTGCTTGGTCAATATCAGTGATCGCAGTGATTTGCCCTTGAAGATAGTGGTCTACATTGTTGAGCAAGCAAGGATCGTAGAGCGACTGTCCTAGCAACGACTCATAGCCTTCAGCAACTGATTCTTCTAAGATAATCTGCCCAGATCCATCGGGATTAAGCTGGTAGATCAGCACGCGATCGGCTTGAAGGATCGGCTGAATTTCAGTGACCGTTGTTCGCAAAATCTCAGATAACTCAATAGATTGACGAACTTTCAGAGTGACTTCAGAAAAGAGCTGCGATCGCTGATTTTGCTGATAGAGATCTTGCCCAGCCTGACGAAGATCGGCCTCTCGACGCTTAGCTTCTCGAATATCACGCATGATCGTGGACAGGTATTCTAGGTTGCCATCTTTATCTTTATGGGCAATAATCAGTTGAGAGACTGGAATTTCTGAACCTGCAGAGTTCAAGAGTGCCGTTTCACCTAGCCAGGTACCATCTTGGATAGCTGTCGGAATTCCCTGCTGTTGGATCAGAGCTGATGCCCACTCAGGATGGCAGTCCACGATATGGAGACTTGACAGATCATCTGTACCTAAATGGTTATGGACATACTGGCGACCTTGAGCATTGCTCCACAGCACCTGTCCATCAGGATCGGTCATGGCTACGAGGTCTGTCGATGCTTCTAAAATAGCAATCAAGCGATCGCGTTCTTTTTCAGCTTGTTTGCGATCGGTAATATCTGTGTGAATGCCTAGCATCCGCAAGGGTCGTCCGGCCTCATCCCGCTCTAAAATTTCCCCCAGGGATAGAATCCATTTCCACTCTCCCGACTGGGTACGTTGCCGAAACTCCACCGCATAGTCAGTTAACTCTCCGGCAACATAGGCGAGGAACACCTCTAACGTCGGTTCTCGATCATCAGGGTGCAGTCGGGCTAGCCACTGCTCATGCGTTTCATGAAAGTCTGTTGGATCGTATCCCAACATCGTGGCATATTCAGGGGTAACGATAGCATGGCCAGTTTGTAAGTCTAAATCGTAGAGCCCTTGATTCGTAGCCATCACCGCCAGCCGCAGGCGTTCTTCACTATCCCGCAGAGCCAACTCCGATCGCTTGCGATCCGTAATATCTCGCACCAATACTAAGGCTTCGTCTTCGCCACATACCACGACCCTCGATTCTTCATAGCGAATTTCCCCCTCCACAACAATTTGATACTCATGAATATAAGGCGCACCCGTCTGAAATGCCCGCTCAATTGAATCCATACGCTCCTGAGCTAAATCATCGGGTAAGATATCCCACAGACTCTTGCCCACAATATCCGCCACGGGGCAGGCTAAGAGTACCTCTGCTGCAGGAACCACCTCTCGATACAACCCCTGCCGACTGAGCCGCAAAATTAAGTCTGGAATAGCTTTCAAAATAGCCTGGTTGGTCGCTAAAACTTGACGCAGCTCTTCTTCAGCCTGTTTGCGCGCTGTAATATCGGTGATAAATCCCTCTAACCCCTGGAGACATCCTGCATCATCATAAATCCCTTGCCCCCTTTCCCAAACCCATTTTTGATCCCCCGACTTGGTGATAAGACGATATTCATACTCATAGGGCATCTGATTTGCAATGGCGGTCTGCACAGATTGCCACACCGCCTCGACATCATCAGGGTGAATCATTTTCCCCGGACTGATCCCATTTACCTCTAGGAATTCTTCAGGCGTATAGCCCGCCATAACCAGGATTCCCTCACTGATAAACTCTGGCGTATAGTCAGGGTTATTCTTCACCCGATAGGCTACTCCAGGCAGGTTACTTAACAGAGTTTTCAGGCGGCGTTCGCTTTCGTAAATAGCATGTTCAGCCTGCTTGCGATCGCTGACATCAACAATTAAGGTATCCCAAATAATATCTCCATTACTTTGCCGATCCGGACGACCTGAAGCTTCCAACCACTTTTGCCGACCGGAGGGTGTTGTAATTCTCCACGACCACGACCAGGGTTGGAGAGTACGAGCAGATTCCATCACTGAGGCATACATGCCTGAGATATCCTCAGGATGCACCATGTCCCACAGCAGCCTTGCACTTTTGACAACCTCCTGCGCCTCCACTTCCCACAAGTCGTAGCAGCCCGGACTCATATACAGCACCGCATCTGTCCCATCTGACCGCAATAAATAGCGGAAAATTGCCCCAGGTACGTTCATCGCCAAATTGCTGAAGCGGGTTTCACTCTGCAACCAATATTCTTCAGCAAGCTTGCGATCGGTAATATCAATGATCAGTCCATCCCAAAGAATATCTCCATTATCTTGTCGCTCTGGGCGAGACGATCCACGGATCCACTTTACGTTCCCCGAAGTTGTGATAATACGCCCTTCCCAAGACCATGGGCCGAGTGTTTGAGAGGCCGCCGCGATCGATGCCTGAAGTGAGGATACATCGTCAGGATGCACGGCATTCCAGGCTAGAGACGAATCCTGCTCTAAGTCATCTGCCGGAAATCCGTATAAATCTTGACAGCCGGGACTCACATAGGTGAAAGCATCTGACCCATCTGGAGACGATCGATACTGGTAAATCACACCGGGCATATTCGCTGTTAATCGTTGGAATCGAGCTTCGCTTTGAAGGAGAGCTGCTGTTCGCTGCTCTACACGAGATTCCAGATCTTGATTGAGTTGCTGCAGATCTAGTTGGGTCTGTTTACTTGCCGTGATATCGATTTGGATGCCGATCATCCCAAGGGGAGTACCATCTGTGTCATAGACAACTTCTCCAAGATCTGCCAACCAGCGCACTGTACCATCTGGCAGTAAAACACGGTAGTCTAAATGCAGGTCTCGTCGCTCCTCAAACATCTGAGCCATGTAACGGCAAACCGAGTCTCGCTCCTCTGGATGAATGGCCTGCCGCCAGCGATCGTAGGTTGCCTCGCAGGTCTCAGGATCATAGCCCAGTAGCCGAAAGTTCTCCTCTGACCAGGAAACCTGATTGGTAGCACAATCCCACTGCCACATCCCAGCTTTAGCTGCTTTTAAGGCTAACGATAGCTTTAGATCGCGATCCCGTAGGCAGGCTTCCACTGTATTGCGATCGCTCGTTTGCTGCTGTAATGTCCGTCGTATCTGGCGATCGCGCTGAAAACACCACCCTCCAAGGGCGATCGCGATCATCCCTAGCCCTATACCCATACCCCAGCCATCAGCCGTCAAGATGGTCTCAGGACTACACAACCCTAAGAGCCTGTCTTCCATCATGGCAGATAGATTCTCTCCAGCCATGCCCATCAAGCTGGGGATGAGCGCTATCCACAGTCCTAGAGCTGACGTAGACGGCTGTTTTAAGCACCTCTGGTCAAGACCATTCTGCTGGACAGTTGTCGGGTAGGGTGAGCGCGCAGACAAGTTCAGATGTGACATGGATTGCCCCTATGGATGAATCCTGCATCTATCGTAACCCATGCCCGCTTAACCCATGCCCGCTTGGGTGTTAACGAATCAGCGGGGCAGGAGAAATAACAACCTGTCTGCCATTCAATAGAACTTAAACCAGCGGCTAGGAGGCGATCGCTGCATCTGACGAAGGACGAGCTTTGAGTCAAGCATAAGAAAAGCTGGTGATTGCAGTACAACCACCAGCTTAGATAGGAACATTGTTAGCTTACCTTAACTGTAGTAAGCCAAGATAGATGTTGGGAGATTAGGTTGCCGAGCTAGACAATCACAATCTGAGAAGCCGACAATGAGGGCTGATTACCTAGAACAGCGATCGCCCGTTGCTTTTGAGAGCCATTGCCATCGGGATCAAAGAAGAGGGTGCCGGAGCGATCGTCATAGATAAACCGCTCATCAGCACCTTGAGCACGGCTGCCTAGGGCAAACTGACGGTTAGAAAGTTTACCAGCCGATAGCCCTGCACCAAAGCCGCGACGGGAAATCACGATCTGATCTTGGCGGGGGTTAAAGTCAGTAATCACATCGGCTTTGCCCTTAGCTTTTTCAAAGACAAAGCGATCGCGCCCAGCCCCACCGGTGAGTACATTACGCCCGGTGCCGCCAATCAAGACGTCATTTCCTTTACCACCAATCAGACGATTATTACCAGGGCCGCTGATCAGCGTATCATTACCTGTACCACCGTTCAGCGTATCATTACCCTTGCCGCCCACCAGACGGTCGTTACCTGCACCACCTAACAGAACATCATTGCCAACACTGCCGTTCAGAACGTCATCACCGGCTCCACCCACCAAGCGATCGTTGCCATGTCCACCGTTGAGATTATCATCACCAGCTCCGCCGTCAAGAACATCATCACCGGCTCCACCAATTAGGCGATCATTACCATCGCCACCATTCATAATATCGTTACCGGCTCCGCCATCGAGGACATCATTGCCCGCACCGCCAATAACAACATCATCTCCTAAACCACCCGTGAACGTGGTTCGACCCAAGAATCCAGAGAGATCAAACTGCTCAAAGTTTTGAATCACAGTGCCTTCTAGCTCAGCACTAGGCACTAGGTTGTGAAGACTATCGTCTGAAGAGCTTCGTAGGAGTAGGCTATCAGAGCTGCTGCCCCCTGTGACGATGAAGCGATCAACGCCCTCACCACCATCAAAGCTATCACCCTGCTGCAAGTCACTAAAGGTAGCCGTTACCGTATCGTTACCGGCACCCATCTCAAAGACATCGCGGCGGAAGGTGGCTTCAAAACTATCATCACCATCTGTACCCATGCGATGATTGGTGCTGAGGGCTTCTGCTAAATCACCAAGGTCATCCGTAGGTTGCAGCAGTTGATCCAGTAGATCCGCTGCTGTCGGTGGATCGCCATCTAGCAAGTCATCCACCGTGGTGGTCAAACTCGTGGCCAATCCCTGCAGCGTCTCTGCTAGCGCTAGAGCAGGCTCACTACCCTCTGTTTGCAAATCTGCAATGATGGTATTCAAGCCATCTAGAATTTGGTTCAGAGCATCGGCAATGGCTTGAAAATCTTGTTCTGGATCTTGCGTTCCATTAGCAATGGCCTCTTGAAGAGCCTGTAATTCTGTCAAGGAGCCGGTCAGTTCAGTTGTGAGATCCGTAAAGCCTAGCTCACCAAGACTATTGATAAGACTGTTGATGGCCGTTTCATTGGGAATGAACGGATTAGCGGGCATACCCAAGCTCTCTAGAGCTGAGGTAATACTCAAAATATCATTCGTGACAGGAGCGATCGCATTCACTAACTCTGTCAGACTAGGAACGGTACCATCCGTTAAGTCCTCAACAACAGCCAAGAGGCGATCGCTCAAGGCTGAAAGGGTGGTCGATAGCGCAGCAATGGTGGAGTTGTCCGTCAGCTCGGCTAATGTATCAACTAAACCTTGAACCTCATCGACTAGAGATTGCAGGGTGTTGGAGAGTGTCTTGGAGTCACCCTGGAGTAAGCTAGGCAGATCTTGAGTAACAGCTTTGAGGTTATTGAATACACCTTCAATGGCGTCTGTCACTTCAACACCCAGAATATCTGAGGCGTCAGCCAAGACAGAATTCTCACCCAGAAGACCCTCTAGGCTATCGCTAATACCAGTAACAAGCTGCCCAATGAAACCGTCTACAAACGTGCCATTCAGAAGATTCGTACCTGCGCCCATGATGGAGAGAAACTCAAGCGCTTCCTCAGGCGTCAATAGAGCAGCAGATCCGACAACTGTAGTTAGGTCAGCGCTGAGCTGTGTGATTAATGCAACTAGTTGATCAACAGCCTCAGAGTTTAGCGCCGTTAGACCTGGCAGGGCAGCATTGAGGCTGGTCACTAACTCGTTCAAGTCTAGCAGGGCTACGGCAGGGCTGGTGCCACTCTCAATCTGCTCCGAAATGCTTGTGAAGGTACTGGACGTGCTAAACAACAGATCGATGGTGTCGTCTAGCAATTCACCTAAGTCTTGGACAATGTCATCCAACAGCGCGTCATCACTTAACAGATCATCCCACAAAACCAAGCTGGTTTCATAGATACTACTTAGCAATACATTTGTGGTATCTGTAATCGGATCGAGGAGATTGGAGAGAAGAGACATAGAAGATAATAAGAATAAAGGGCTGTCGGATCAAACACACGAGACATACGCTTACATCAAGCCTAGTTGACCGTCTACTGATTCAGACAAGGCAGCTTAACGATCAACAAGGCTTGATTTCCTATCCATTTACAGCTCTCAGAAGAGCAAGGTAGCAAGCAAGGTAAATGCAATCGACTTGAGCTAGATGCACGTTAGGTGTAAACACACCCTGATGATGGATTCCGCCGATAGGTCACTCAGGAACACAGAGCCAAAAAGCTGGATGTGGGTTACCTGAGGTCACTTACCTTTTGGAATATCTGTATTGAACTTCAAGTCACCGACCTCGTGAATGAGCAGAACCACGGAGTTAAGAAAGAAGTCTTCTCAACCTGGGTGAAACTCTGCGTGATGATGGCCCATTTTTTCTGACGGAAAATTAGTGGAAGCGTAAATCCACTGAAAAATTCCCCAATGTTCTGTAAATTAAGTGATCATACGGGTTTTTCGATGTAGCAAACGTCTTGAGTATTTAGCGAAGCAACCCTGAGAAAACGGCTACAGTGCACTCGTGAGGCGGTTCACCAAGAGAAGCTATCAATGCTGTAGTGGGTCAACAGCGGACAGGTCACCCAGCAACAAGCGATCGCCCAGAGATTGGGCGTGATACCTCAACCATCACCCGCTGGCTTCAGCACTATCGCCGAGGCGGCCTAGACATGCTGTTACCCATCAAAAAAAGCACCCGGAGCAGAGCGCAAACTGACTATTGACCAGGATGCAGCGCTACACTGACGTATAAGACCAGCCCTGATCAGCTCACTCCGTTTGTATTGCAAGGACAATCCCCATGACCGTCGCTCCTCTAAGCTGGGCAGAACTGGAGGCTCTGACGATCGCTCAGATCGATCCGGTTTCTGGCCCTACCAATGCTCAAGCTCAGCTCCGTCTGTTTGGTGCTGCGGAATCGGATATCCGCGTCACCCTCTACCGCGATAACCATGCCTGGTGCCCCTACTGCCAAAAAGTGTGGCTATGGCTAGAAGAAAAGCAGGTTCCCTACCGGGTCAAAAAAGTGACCATGTTTTGTTACGGGGAGAAGGAACGCTGGTATAAAGATCTGGTTCCGTCGGGCATGTTGCCAGCCCTGTCCCTCGACGATCGCATGATTACCGAAAGTGACGACATTTTGCTGGCCTTGGAGCAGACGTTTGGCCCCCTCACCCAGGGCTTGGAAGACGCTGCTGTGCTGCCGCTGCGGCGGCTAGAGCGCCTGCTGTTTCGGGCTTGGTGTGCCTGGCTATGCTATCCCACCACCTCATCTCGGCAGGAGGAGCGCAACCGCAGTCAGTTTATCGCCGTGGTCGCTAAGGTGGAGCAGGCCCTAGCCAGCACCCCTGGCCCTTACTTTCTATCTGAGTTTGGCAGTGCGGATGTCATCTTCACGCCCTATGTAGAACGGATGAACGCCAGCTTGTTCTACTACAAAGGCTATTCTCTGCGGGAAGAAAATCCTAGGCTATCGGACTGGTTTGATGCCATGGAGAGCCGGCCGACCTATCGAGGCACCCAAAGCGATTTCCATACCCATGTCCATGATCTGCCTCCCCAGATGGGTGGTTGCTGGGAGAATGACCATCCCCAAACGCGGATCAATCAACTGCGGGTGGATCAGGGCCCATGGATGGGGTTACCAGATGTCACCTATCCCGAACCGGAAACGTCCCGCGCTGAGGCCTTGCATCGGGTGCTGAAACATCGGGCCAGTATTGTTCGCGTCAATCCGGCGGATGATACTGCCTTTGATACGGCGCTGCGCTGTGCCCTCACCTATTTGATGATCGGTGACCTTTGTGCGCCACCCCCCGGCTCTGACTTCTCTCTGCGCTATTTACGCGATCGCATCAGTGTGCCTCGGGATATGTCTATCTATGCCGCCAAGCGCCTGCGGGAGGCCCTAGAAACAACGGCAGCGATCGCCGGTGAGCGTCAAGGGCCAGCCATTCCGAAACAACATCGACGGGATCAAAATCCGGCCGAGTTTGCCCAGCCGTGAGCGATCGCCCAGTCCCCAACGGCTATAATCCAGATCAGTCTGTGATTGAGGTTGTGCTATGTCCACCGCCCATTTCCCGATTCCGGAGC
>RECH01000266.1 GCA_007694125.1 Leptolyngbya sp. DLM2.Bin15 | reverse complement strand
GAGCCCTACACCGACGATCGCGGCCACTATCGCGTCTGCTGGATTCCAGGGCGCACCGTGGTCGCCATCCCCTACGACACGCCAGTACCTGGCTACAACACCAACACCGTCAATACCCTCCGGCTTTGGAAGGCAGAGGCCAGCGACGAGTTTGACTTCGACGCCTTCAACTCTGGGCAATATGACAACGCGGTGGCCGAGAAGATGAGCTCTGAGACCATCTCCAAGGTGTTGTATCCCAACGACAATACGCCCCAGGGACGCGAACTTCGCCTAGAGCAGCAGTATTTCTTCGTGTCGGCATCGCTGCAGGACATGATTCGCCGTCATTTGCTGGTGCATCCTACCCTGGATGACTTCCATGAATACTTCGCCATCCAGCTCAACGATACCCATCCCACCATTGGTATTGCTGAATTGATGCGTCTACTGCTGGATGAGTATGAACTGGAATGGAACCATGCGTGGCACATCACCCAGAACACCTTTGCCTTTACCAACCACACCCTGATGCCGGAAGCGCTAGAGCGTTGGCCCGTCAGCCTGTTGGAACGAGCGTTGCCGCGTCTGTTGGAAATCATTTACGAAATCAACTTCCGCTTCATGGAAGATGTGAAAACCTGGTATCCCAAGGATGAGGGACGTATTTCCCGCCTGTCGATTATCCAAGAGCAGCCCGAGAAGTCGGTGCGCATGGCATCCCTGGCCTGCGTCGGCAGTCATGCCATCAACGGGGTTGCCGCCCTGCACACCGAGTTGCTGAAGCAAAGTGTGCTAAAGGACTTCTATGAACTCTGGCCCGAGAAGTTCACCAATAAAACCAATGGTGTGACGCCGCGCCGCTGGATTTTGCTGAGTAATCCAGCCCTGTCGGAGTTGTTGACCGAAAAGCTCGGGGGCAAGGGATGGCTCACCCAGCTAGACCAAATGCGCAAGCTAGAAGAGTTTGTGGATGATCCAGCATTCTGCGATCGCTGGCGGCAGATCAAGCAGCAGAATAAGCAAGACTTGGCCGCCTATATCTGGAAGCACAACGGCATTGATGTGGACGTCAACTCCATGTTTGATGTGCAGGTGAAGCGGATTCATGAATACAAGCGCCAGTTGTTGGCCGTGTTGAATATCATCACCCTCTACAACCGCCTGCGTCGCGATCCAGGGCTGGATATCGTGCCCCGCACCTTTATCTTTGGCGGCAAGGCAGCTCCGGGCTACTACATGGCTAAGCTGATCATCAAATTGGTGAATGCTGTCGCCGATGTGGTTAACCGCGCACCCCATGTCCGTGGTCGCCTTAAGGTGGTCTTCTTGGCGAATTTCAACGCCTCCCTAGGTCAGCGCATTTATCCGGCGGCCGATCTATCGGAACAAATCTCCATGGCGGGTAAGGAAGCCTCCGGCACCGGCAACATGAAGTTCTCGATGAATGGCGCACTTACCATCGGTACCTTAGATGGTGCCAATATCGAAATTCGCGAAGAAGTGGGTGCAGAGAACTTCTTCCTGTTTGGCCTAACGGCAGAAGAAGTACTGACCATGAAACAACGGGGCTACGACCCGATGGAATATTACAACGGCAACCAAGAACTGCGGGATGTGATCGATGCGATCGCTGGCGGTGACTTCTCACCGGGCGATCCGGATCTCTTCCGTCCAATTGTGGATTCATTGCTCCACCACGATGAATACATGCTGCTGGCAGATTATCAATCCTATGTGGAGAGCCAGAAGCACGTCAGCCAGGTCTATCGTGATCAGGATGCTTGGACGCGCATGTCGATCGTGAATGCTGCTCGCATGGGTAAATTCTCCTCCGATCGCACGATCCGCCAATACTGCGACGAAATTTGGGACGTGAAGCCCGTCACCATTGAGGTTGAAGACTACAACCAAGCCAATGCTGGCTTCAAAGTTACACAATAGCCGTTCTTGGGGTTCGTGCTGCGCAGGATGAACCCCATCCATCCTACCTCTCTGCCCTCTACTGTACTTTCCTTCAAACTATGACTAAGAGCCTACTTGAACAACTTCGTGAGATGACGGTGGTCGTCGCCGACACCGGTGACATTCAAGCCATCAAAAAGGTGAAGCCCCAAGATGCCACGACCAACCCTTCGTTGATCACCGCTGCGGCTCAAATGCCGGAATATCAGGAAATCGTGGATAAAACCTTGGCCCAAGCCAAGCAAGATGCGGGAGCTGATGCTAGCCAGAAAGACATCGTCACCCTAGCCTTCGATCGCCTTGCAGTGGCCTTTGGTTTGAAGATTCTCGAAATTATTCCGGGTCGAGTGTCCACAGAGGTCGATGCCCGGCTTTCCTACGATACCGAGGCCACTATTGCCAAAGCCCATGATTTGATTGCTCAATATAAGGCGGCAGGGGTCTCCAGCGATCGCATTTTGATTAAGATTGCCGCCACTTGGGAAGGCATCAAAGCGGCAGAACAGCTTGAAAAAGAAGGCATTCACTGTAACCTCACCCTAATGTTTGGGCTACACCAAGCGATCGCCTGCGCTGAGGCCGGGGTCACCCTGATTTCTCCCTTTGTAGGACGCATTCTCGACTGGTATAAGAAAGATACCGGGCGCGATTCCTACCCTGCGGCAGAGGATCCGGGCGTGCTCTCGGTGACCCAGATTTATAACTACTACAAAAAGTTTGGTCATAAGACCGAGATTATGGGCGCTAGCTTCCGCAATCTAGGAGAAATTACTGAACTAGCCGGCTGCGACCTGCTCACCATTTCTCCCAGCTTGCTGGAACAGTTGGATGCCACCATCGCTGAGCTACCCCGGAAGCTCGATCCCAAACAGGCCGCTCAGTCTGATATGGAAGCCATCCAGATCGACAAAGCCACCTTTGAGACCATGCATAGCGCTGACCGTATGGCTTCTGACAAGCTGGAAGAAGGTATTCAAGGCTTTTCTAAGGCCCTCGTTGCCCTAGAAGAACTTCTGGCTGAGCGCCTCTCCCGGATTGATGGAAGCGACATCGTCAGCCATGCGGCAGAAGACGTGTTTCGCGCCTATGACCTCGATGGCGACGGCTTCATCACTCGGGAAGAATGGATGGGCAGCGATGCCGTGTTTGATGCCCTCGATCTCAACCACGATGGCAAAATCACCCCTGAAGAAATGGGAGCTGGGCTAGGTGCCGCCTTCCGGTTGGCCAAGGTGTAAGCCTAGGTTCCCAGGTTAGCCGTAGTTTGAGCTAGTCGCAGTTTGAGCAACGAGCGATCGCTTCATTAGGGGGCGATCGCTTGTTTGATCATAGTTGGGGGCACCTCGCAGCAGCCAGGCTGACCTAGCGAGTGCGCACACAGTAGTTGGCATAGAGTTCGCTGGCAGTCTGAATGGCGCTATACGCTCGGCTTAATTGGGCCTGCAGGGCATTGAAGCGTTGTTCTCCATTTGTTTCATCAGACCGATACCGGATCGTGCCATCGGCATCCATCCATTCAGCATACTCCTGCTGCACCGCCGACAACTCTTGATAGGCAACCGCTAAGTCGTCCCGGTAGCCCGCCAGGGTATCATCCTGCAAGTCAAGGTTCTGGAGATCAAGGGCTAAGGCTTGATACCGCTGAGCATTGTCCAGCGTAATAGCGCGGGTTTGGCTGCCTAAGGTGCGATCGCTCTCGGCCGCCTGAATCATCTCAACGATTGCGGCGCATTCAGCCTGTACATCGGCACCACAACCCACTAACCCGACTAGCGCCAAAGCACTCAGCCCTAGCATCAACCGTTGACCATAGCCCCCAAGGATTGCCCTAGGTGCCGTGGAGCGGAGCATCGATTGAGCAGCCCTCGACCACCGATGGAACATGGCTATAATCCTCCAATACAGTATCGATTTAAGGCATCAATGGCTAACGCTACCGGCTCTTGGGCCTGGTTCTGATAGTCGTTATACCTTCGTTCTACCTCAGGGGTCATGAACTCTTGCCCAGCCATGAAATCCGCCGCCTGGAGGGTGATATCTCCTGCCGTGGCATAGGCTGCAGCCAGATCAGCCTGCAGCCCCTGCAGCCGCCGATCAACAATCTGGAGTTGATCTACCCGTTGTGCGCCTTGGTGCCAATTGGCTGCCATGTGCCGTTCCATCTCGCCTAGGTCAGCCGATTGACCCGCGCGATCATAGACAGCCATCACATCGTTCATGGTAGTGCGGGTCGCCTGCCCCAGAAGCCCACATTCTTTCACTAAGCTCGGCCCGCAGGAGGCTAGGGCCAGGGCGATCGCCCCCAGGCCCCAACACCTCCATCGATATCGTAGCGATCGCTTCATCATCATCCTCTACTAGGCTGGCAACGCCCTCTAGTTCTTGCGCAACCAGCACATCCTCCTAGCTTGGACAGAGCTGGGAATGTCTCCCAACGCCCTCTCCCTAACCTACCCGGAGGAGGACAAGAGCTATCGTTCATTCAGCAATTCTCCCGCTGCTGGACTCAGGCATGGTGATGGCGCGTCACCGATCGGGAATAGATCCAGACGACAAAACGATCGTTTTCCCCTGAAGCAGGGCAACAGCCTTGACCGCGAGAATCGTTCCCCCAGGAAAAAATTGCTGCTTTCCATCAAAAATGCTAGACATGGCCCGGCTCCCTCACGTATAGTAGAGAATTGTGAGTTTCGCTAAATTATGAACACTCAAGAGATCATCCGCTCTGTTGAAGCGGTACATATGAAGTCGGATCTGCCGGTGCTTTACGTAGGCGACACGATCCGCGTCGGCGTTCGTATTAGTGAAGGCGGCAAAGAGCGGATTCAGCCCTACGAAGGAACGATCATCGCTATGCGGAATGGTGGCATTAACGAAACCATTACCGTACGCCGTGTCTTCCAAGGTATTGGCGTAGAGCGAGTCTTTATGCTTCACTCTCCCCGAGTGGACACCATTAAAGTGATTCGCCGAGGCAAGGCTCGTCGTGCTAAGCTATACTACTTGCGCGATCGCGTTGGTAAGGCTACTCGCCTCAAGCAACGCTTTGATCGAGCACTGTAGTGCTTAGACCCTATGGTTTTTTCCAGTGGCGTGAAGGAAACGCAGCGAAACTGTTAAACTCTATAGTGGTACGCTGAGTTAGCCTCAGCTCGTGCGCTCTTAGTTCAGTTGGTAGAACGCAGGTCTCCAAAACCTGATGTCGGGGGTTCGAGTCCTCCAGGGCGCGCTCCATTCTTATTAAAGCAACGGTTTCTCCGCCAAAATGCCCCGTGAGCCAAAAGCTTAGGGCATGATGCAGATATACCTCTACCCCAATTGCAGTCTTGGTATTAGATAGCAGGGGATAGGTTAGGGGTGTCCATCAAGGGAACTTGAGCGATCGCAAGCTAGGCATCAACAAGGGCACGTATAGTGTAGGTGACGGGATGGCTGAAAAAGGCAAGGTAACTCCAGCAGCAGAAGAGGCAACTTCACAGTTCAATGCATCTGAATTTTTGAAGGGCACGAAAGAGGAGCTTGATAAAGTTGTTTGGCCCAGTCGCCAACAGCTCATCAGTGAATCCATTGCTGTCATCCTAATGGTCAGCCTCTCAGCCACAATCATCTACTTTATAGATAAGTTGTTTAGTTGGGCGGCAAAGCAGGTATTCTAAATGACATTCACGCCAGACGAATCCGAATTGCAAGATGATCAGTTCGGTTCAGATGAATCAAACTTGAACGAATCAGATCCTGAGCAGGACGAGGCGAAAGATATTCGTCGCTCTGCTCGTTGGTATGCCGTACAAGTTGCATCTGGCTGTGAAAAGCGTGTCAAGCTTAACCTTGAGCAACGGTTGGGCATGCTTGATGTGGCCAACCGCATCTTCCAGATTGAGATTCCTCAAACCCCTATCCTCAAGCCTACTAAGGCTGGCAAACCCAAGGAAATTGCTGAGAAAGTTTTTCCTGGCTATGTGTTAGTTCGCATGGTTATGGACAATGAAACTTGGCAGGTTGTCAAAAATACTCCCAATGTGATCAACTTTGTCGGGGCAGAACAGCGCACCCGTACAGGGCGATCGCGGGGGCACGTGAAGCCCATGCCCTTGGGGCACGCCGAAGTTGAGCGGATCTTCAAGCAGGCTCAAGAACAGCGTCCTGTGGTGAAGGTAGATATGGCGGCTGGAGACAAAATCATGGTTTTGTCTGGGCCGTTTAAGGACTTTGAAGGCGAGGTAATTGAGGTTAGCCCTGAGCGCAGCAAGCTCAAGGCGCTCCTTTCAATCTTCGGGCGAGACACCCCCGTCGAACTGGAATTCAATCAAATTCAGAAACAGAGTTGATAGATCAATGGCAAAGAAAGTTGTTGCACTAATCAAGCTAGCAATTTCGGCTGGCAAAGCAAACCCGGCTCCCCCCATTGGCCCAGCCTTGGGGCAGCACGGCGTGAACATCATGATGTTCTGCAAGGAATATAACGCCCGTACGGCTGATCAGGTCGGTCTAGTTGTGCCGGTGGAAATCTCCGTCTATGAAGATCGGAGCTTTACCTTCATCCTCAAAACCCCGCCCGCCTCTGTCTTGATTAAGAAGGCGATCGGCATTGACAAAGGATCAGGTGAGCCTAACAGCAAGAAAGTAGGCTCCATCACGCGGGCTCAGCTTCAAGAAATTGCTCAGGTGAAAATGCCTGACCTCAACGCCAACGATATTGAAGCCGCCATGAAAATCGTTGAGGGCACAGCCCGCAACATGGGCGTCACCTTAGCTGACTAACAACTGCGCCCCTAGTTCACCCATATTCGGGGGAGAGGATGAGCCTCGCTAACACCCCAAGGAGACCCATACCATGACCAAAAAGTTATCCCGTCGATTACAAGAACTTCACGCCAAGGTCGAAGACCGCCCCTATGAGCCGGTTGAAGCTCTCAAGCTACTACAGGAAACCGCTACAGCTAAATTTCCTGAGTCTGCTGAAGCCCATATCCGCCTTGGCATCGACCCCAAATATACAGACCAACAGTTGAGAACCACGGTTGCTCTACCTAAGGGAACCGGGCAGTCTGTCCGCGTGGCTGTAATTGCCCGTGGGGAAAAAGTTGCTGAAGCTGCTAGTGCTGGCGCTGACCTCAGTGGTTCTGAAGAACTGATTGCCGATATCCAAAAAGGCATGTTGGACTTTGATGTCTTGGTGGCAACGCCAGACATGATGCCGCAGGTAGCCAAGCTCGGTAGAATGCTGGGCCCCAAAGGCTTGATGCCATCGCCTAAGGGTGGAACCGTTACCTTTGATGTTGCCAAGGCGATCGAAGAGTTTAAGGCAGGGAAGCTAGAATTTCGGGCTGACCGGACAGGTATCGTCCATGTGCTGTTTGGTAAAGCAGCCTTTTCGACAGAAGACTTGTTAGTCAACCTGAAAGCTCTGCAAGAATGTATCGATCGTAATCGCCCGTCGGGTGCCAAGGGTCGCTACTGGCGCAGTATCCACGTGTCGTCCACCATGGGGCCGTCCATTGAGGTTGATATTAGTGCGCTGCGCGATCTGAAAGCTGCGGATGTCGCCTAGCCTCATTTTGGTGTACACTAGCAAAGGCTGATTAAGTTCACCATCTACGGGAGACGGTAGATACGAAACATTTTTGCTCTAAAACTTCATAGCAAACCAGAGACAGCAGGTGCCTACGCTTAAATATCCTGCCGAGGTATGCACAGCAAAGGAACCCGTCGCGGTCTGTCCTTTGGTTTGCGAAGCTCTGGTTGAAACACCAGGGCTTTTGTTTTGGAGCCTGTGCCAGATTAACGCTATGTCGTCTTTACGGACTTGATATAGCTGTGGTCTGTCCTTCAAGTTTGGCGATACACCCACGTTAAGGAGGTGAACAGTGTAATGGGTAGAACGCTAGCCGATAAAAAGGCTCTTGTTGCTGAATTAAAGCAAGAACTGAGCGAAGCTCAACTAGCTTTAGTCATCGATTTTAAAGGTTTGTCCGTTTCAGAAATTACTGAACTACGGAACCAGCTACGCCAGACCGGCGCAAGCTGTCGGGTCGCCAAGAATACCTTGATGAACATTGCCATTGCGGAAGATCCCAATTGGCAACCCATGGAGACCTTCCTGCAGGAATCTTCAGCGTTTTTGTTGCTTAAGGATGATCTAGGCGGGGCCATCAAGGCCTACCAAGCCTTTCAAAAAGCGACGAAAAAGACCGTCCTCCGGGGCGGGGTGATGGAAGGTCGTGCTCTTAGCGAAGATGACGTTAAGGCCATTACCGAACTGCCCAGCAAGGAAGAACTCATTGCTCGTATTGCTCGGGCAATCAATTCTATCCCCACCAAGGTTGCCGTTGGTGTCAACGCCGTACCTACGAAGTTGGCGGTTGGGATCAAGGAAGTTCCATCATCGTTGGTACGGGCTATCAAGGCTGTATCCGAAAAAGAGGGCGGAGCCGACGCCAGCTAATCCCTGGGGCGATCGCTCTAGACTGCCACTCGGGGGCTACGGTGCCCCATCTGTTATTCACCATTCAACTAAATTTGGAGGACTCCCATGTCTGCAAAGACTGACGAAATTCTAGAACAGCTTAAGTCTCTTTCTCTCCTTGAAGCCTCTGAACTGGTTTCACAAATCGAAGAAGCCTTTGGTGTTGATGCATCTGCACCTGCTGGTGGTATGCCCATGATGATGGCGGCTCCTGCTGGCGCTGCTGTTGCTGCTGAGGAAGTGGAAGAGCAAACCGAATTCGACTTGGTGCTGGAAGAGGTTCCTGCTGACAAGAAGATTGCTATCCTCAAGGTCGTGCGCGCCCTCACCGGTCTGGGTCTGAAGGAAGCTAAGGACTTGGTTGAAGCAGCTCCTAAGGCTGTTAAAGAAGCCATCACCAAGGAAGCCGCTGAAGATGCTAAGAAGCAACTGGAAGAAGCTGGCGCTAAGGTAGCCATCAAGTAGGCGATCGCCTATCTGAAACTAGTTGGTTGATACTAGGTTGAAACCCGAGGAGAGCGATCGCTTTCCTCGGGTTTTTTATATGCGATCGCCCCTGGATTGGTTCAGGTTGAAACTGGATCCGACGAACTGGGCACTTCCGGGGTACAAATATCACTTTCGGTGACTTTTTTCATGCCTGCCGTTGTGGGGTCGATATTGACATTCAACACCGTCCGTCCGTTGTAGCAAGCATTCAGAAATTCAACCCGTTCCAAATCAGCGTCACTCAGATCCGCACTGCGCAGATCGGCCCCCGTGAGATTAGCACCCGTGAGGTGAGCATGGCTGAGGTTGGCATAGCGAAAGTTAACCGCACGCAGATCTGCCCCTCGCAAATCTGTGCCCTGCAGATCTAACCCTTCTAAATTGGCCCCAATCAAGTTGGCCTGGGAAAGAAAGGCTGGTTGCCCCATCTCCTGATTCTCCTCAGGTCGCCAAGCGAGCACCTGCGCATCCTGCAGCAACATCACCACATAACGTTTGCGCTCCGCATTCAGCTCCCGCAGGGTGGCATGGGTGAGGGCCCGCAGGGTGGCCAATTGTTCCAGCGTACGATGGTCATGGGTTTGCATGAGCACCATGCCAGCGGAGCTGAGATAGGTAGACAGGGCCGTTTGCCGATAGTAGTCAGCCGTGAGCTGGGTCTTGCTGAGGGAGTCTTGAATCTGAAAGGGGCGGTTCAGTTGCTCATTAAAGCCATTGAGCAGGTTAACAATCGCAATGGAAAGAGTCGCAAAGGCCGTGATCGATGCCCCAACCACAGCGCCGATCGCTTCTCGGGGAACCTTGATCGAGCGCATCACCTGGATGATTGCCCGCAGGAATGACCTGACACCAGGCTCCGGTGGGGAGGGCGTCGTTTGAGGAAGCGGTTGCGCCTCCGGTTCCTGGGGGCGATCCTGGTCGGGGGGAGATGATGTCATCCAGGTTAATGATGTACGTTCACAGGTCTACGTTGTGGCCGATGGTCTAGGGCATGAGGTCTCTAGGCATCGGGAGCGATCGCCTCTTCCATAGCCAAAAGGCGATCGCCCTACTTCGACGAATGGGCTAGGGCTGGGATCGGTGATAGCTTGGGTGCTTCTTCTTGGAGATACTGCAAGAAAGTGGCCGCCACCACCGACAATTGTTTTCCGCCCAAATGCACCACATACCATTGGCGGGAAATGGGGAAGCCTTCGACATCCAGCACCGTGAGATCGCTATGAGACCCTTCTGGGGTGAGGGTGTGGTGGGAGAGAACGGACAGTCCTAGACCGCCAGCGATCGCTTGCTTAATTGCCTCATTGCTGCCCAGTTCTAAGCGGACTTTCACCGAGACATTTTCCCGATCAAACAAACTCTCCACCGCGCGCCGCGTTCCCGATCCAGATTCCCGCATAATAAACGGTTCATCATTTAAGCGCTGGATGGGAATATTGCGTTGCCCCGCCAAGGGATGATTGGTGGGAGCTAAAACAACCAGGGGATTGTCCAAAAAAGACTCAGCTTCAAAATCCAGATTGGTGGGTAGCTGACTCATGACATAAAGGTCGTCTTGATTGTTCGACAACCGGTCAATAACACGCTCATGGTTGGTGACCGTCAACGACACATCAATGCCAGGATACATACGACAGAAAGGGCCCAGCAGGCGCGGCACAAAGTACTTGGCTGTGGTGATCACCGCTAGACGAAGCTGCCCTTGCTTCATCCCCTTCAAATCTGCGACGGTCATCTCTAGCTGATCTAGGTTGGTGAAAATGTCTTTACAGGTAGCAAACAACGCCTTGCCAGCTTCCGTCAGATAGAGACGCTTACCAACCTGTTCAAACAAAGGTAAGCCAATAGACTTGGTTAGCTGCTTGACTTGCATAGACACCGTGGGCTGGGTGAGGAATAGCTCTTCCGCTGCCCGGGTGAAGCTGCCATGGCGGGCTGTAGCCTCAAAGACTTTAAATTGATGCAAGGTAGCGTGGATCACGTGAGACTCTCCCGGAGATTCACTCCGTATCTAAACAGGAACCATTAATCGCGGACATACGCATAGAGTCAAGTCTATCATGGATATTCTAGGCAGTGATTTTGATCTATGCTTCGTCGCGATATGATGGGGTTATCGAAGCCTGTATGTATTCCCTTCCAGTTAGCGTTGCACATTGAATCGCGTTGGCCACTCCTGGGCAAGAAGCGCCTGACTGTTTCCAGTCCTGCCCTTGGAGTTAGCTGCCTGACACGGGTTTTATCCTGAAGGTACTGCCATCCGTCCTCAGTGTGGAACGCTTTTTCTTGTCTGCAATACACGTACCGCAGAACTGTCCTTATTCTAAACGGGTTGCGAAGTTACGATCGCTCCCCAACAACCAATAAGACGGCTGCAGAGCTGGTAAATGCTGTGAAGTGGTGCAACTTACCATTACTGCGGTCTCTGTGGTTCAAACTAGAAACAAGACTTAAATTTTGGCACAGTGGCGATCGCTCCTGGATTTGGGGCGTACTTAGCCGATGGCTGCACAATAGGTCAGCCTCGGGGTCAGGGGCGATCGCCGCTGGGATCGATCGGTGCGATCGATCGTTAAGCGTCGGACTCTGGGAAGGGGTCAAAGCCTGACCGACGGCGCATGGAGAACGACCCCATCACGCTATCTTCCAGCTCCATCCGCTGCTCCATACGGCGCAGAAAGTAGCCCGTCATCATGGCAGAAGCAAGGAGACCGGCCAGGTTTTCCCGATCGGTTGTAATTTGCACATTAAAGGATTCAGACGGCAGCACACCGACCAATCCCTGCACATTTTGCGAAATAATCTGCCTAATTTCTGGGCTCACAGATTTAGCCACGCGCGCCAGAACTTCCGGCGGCTGGTTTTGCAAGTAGCTCAGCAGTTGGTTCGCTTGGTCCTCTTCGGCGTTGCCACTGAAGAAATCGCTGTTGTCAGGGTTAAAAACCATAGAGACCATTAGGTTGACTGAATTTAATCTATTGTGGCATCTAATTGCGGATCCTGTGTTTGAGACCCGCTGGGGATCCGATGCCTTCTGGCTGGGATAGGTCGTCTAGATCCTCGGAGAGGGTCGGGGTTAAACCCAGTGAGGCAAGGCGTTTACGCATCGGACTCATCGTTGTCGGCCGCGGCGGCGTCTGGTTCTGGCTCCTGGGGCTCCGGAGGCGACGGGCGATCGCCCGATGGAGGACTGGCAAAGGGATAGGGCAAAGATTCTACCTGAAAATATTGATAGAATTTTGGCGTGATCTGCAGCCAGTAGGAACGTTCATCAGGTTTTCGACGCTTACGAACCAATCCTAGATCGACCAGTTCGGGTACATGTTGATACACCCCAGACCCGCGCAATTCCACCAACTCAGGCTGGCTCAGGGGCCCTTTGAGGGCGATCGCAGCCAGGGTGCGCAGGGCTCCCACACCCAAATCTAGGGGAATTAATGTCTCCACCAAGTCATGAAACCTTGGCCGTAATTGCAGCGCGTATCCCTCTGGCGTCTCCACCACCTCTAGGGCGCTGTCACGATGGGCGTAGTCATCCATCAAGTCTAGGATGCCCTCTTCCACCGCGCGGCGATCGCACCCAGCATAGTCAGCGATTTTGCTCAGCGGCAGTGGATGCCCCTTGAGGTAAAGAATCGCTTCGATTTTGCTAGCCAGGCGGATCATGGTTATATCAAGTCCGGTTGAATGGTCATGGTTGGGACATCCTGCATTCGATCCCCCGCTTCGCCGCCCCCTTGCCAAGGGGGCTACAGATATCTGGGTACGGCCACCGCCTTGAATGACTAGCGCGTATCTAACCGGATTTGTATTACCCCAAACAATCTGCTGAACGAGTGCCATACTGCCGACACCCACGCCTCTCTCCAGGCTTGCGCCCTTCGCAGGCTGTACTTAGGGTGTACTCAGGATCGAGATGCTCCGTCTAACCCGTGGGGTTAGTCTAAGTTGTGACCGGTGAGATCCACAAAAATGTCTTCTAGGTTAGACGGGCGAATCATCATGCCGGTTTTATCAATCTGCGCTGCCAGATGCACCTGGGCCTCATCCATGGTGGGAAAAAAGGTATAGTCCCAGCGATCGCCATCCTGCTTCATCAGCAATCCTAGCCCATGCTTGTGGCGCAGTTCCTCTAGGGTGCCCATCTCGATCAGCTTGCCATTGTCCATAATGCCAATGCGATCGCACAGGTATTCCACCTCTTCCATGTAGTGGGTGGTGAGGAGGATGGTCATGCCCTGTTGATTTAAGCCTTTGATGATTTCCCAGAGCCGGCGGCGGGTTTGAGGATCCAGCCCAACGGTGGGTTCATCCAAGAATAAAATCTGGGGCTGGTGCAGCAGGGCCCGGGCAATTTGCAGCCGCCGCTTCATGCCCCCCGATAGGGTTTTCACCAGAGACTGGCTGCGATCGCTCAATTCAACATAGTCGAGCCAGCGGCTAATATCCTGCTGGCGGCGAGAGTTGGGGATATGGTGCATTCGCGCGTGGAATTCCATATTTTCCCAAACCGTCAGATCCACATCGACACTGATTTGTTGTAGCACCACCCCGATCTGTTGCTTCACCCAAAAGGGCTGGCGCACCACATCATAGCCGGCCACGACAATTTCTCCCTGGGTGGGTTGGGTTAAGGTGGTCAACATGCGAATGGTGGTGGATTTGCCTGCGCCGTTGGGGCCAAGCAGACCAAAGATTTCGCCGGGTTGAATGGTCAACGACAAATCATTGACCACACAGACATTGTTGTAGACTTTGTGGACGTTTTGTAGGGCAACTGCAGCCATGGTCGTGCAAACGTAAACGGTGAGATGAAGAAGGGATGAAAAGGGGAGCATCCCAGTTTCACAAGTTGACCCTCATCCCCCAACCCCTTCTCCCAAAAAAGGGAGAAGGGGAGCTGGATTCAAAGTCCCTCGCCCGACTTGGGAGAGGGATTTAGGGTGAGGGCTACAAACGTGGGATGCACTCGGGATGAACAGCGTGGTCAGAGTTGCCTCAAGCCTAGCGACAGCCTTGGGTTAAAACAAGTTGTGCTTGGCTCGTTTCTAGGCTAGAAAGACTAGAACGCCATGAGGTGAAGGTAATGCAGCATCAGGTCATTCAGCCTCGATCAACTCCCTGGAGAGCGATCGCTGATGATCGTCAACCTTCAATTTAGC
>RECH01000268.1 GCA_007694125.1 Leptolyngbya sp. DLM2.Bin15 | reverse complement strand
TCCAATATGTGGGCATTGGCCGTTAGTTGACGAGCTAAGCGTTCATACATCGAAGGATCGGGGCGGGCATCAGCTCGCCCTTTTTTGTGGTTCTCCGGGTTTGAACCGACATTCCGCTTGTTCCTCCACAGATAACATCTTGATCTAAAGAGATCACCTCTCGGCGGTTGGCTGTAAGCAGGTTGCCATGTTAGCGGTAATTGGTCGTACAATTCTGGCTCAACCATGGAGTCGGGTAGCTAGATGCTCAACGTGCTCATGACAGTACTCCAACAGACTCTAGAAATTTTGCCGGTGTAACGGCACTAACGGTGAAGCTCAACAGCGGCAGGCAGCATCTGGCAAGTGACCGACCAACTAACGCCCGTCCATTGCAGCGAAGTGTTAGCCTGCTCTAGACTTAGATATATACAAATACCTGTTCTGAATTATGAGCTATCGTGACATCATTACGATTGAGCCTGATAAACGTGGTGGCAAGCCTTGCATCCGTCGGATGCGCATTACGGTCTATGATGTCTTGGGCTGGCTAGCGGCTGGCATGTCTAACGCTGAGATCATTGACGACTTTCCAGAACTGACGGAAACCGATATTAGAGCCTGCTTGGAATTCGCCGCTGATCGCGAGCATCGCTTAGTTGCATCAGTGAGTGCTGCTTGAAACTTCTATTTGACCAAAATCTGAGTCGTAAGCTAGTCAATCGCCTAGCGGATGCTTTTCCTGGCTCTAGCCATGTTCAGCTTCATAAACTTGCAGAGCAAACAGATACCGAGATCTGGGAGTTTGCCAAAGCAAACGACTTCTGCATTGTTACCCAAGATGCAGACTTTGCTGAGAGAAGCCGACTGTATGGTTCTCCACCCAAAGTCATTTGGTTGCGATGTGGTAATGCGCCAACCAAAGAAGTTGAAATCCTAATTCGATCTGGCACAGAAGCAATTCAAGAACTTTTGAACGACTCTAGATTTCACTGTCTTGAGCTTCACTAGGTTTCTGTAAACACCTGAAGTGTAGTGTTAAAAGAAGCACTACCTAGATTGTTTTTACCTACACCTATAACAGCTTTCTTATTACCGAGATTCTGGGTGTTGCTGAACTGGGAGATGAGCCTCTAGCTACAGGATTCGAAACTCCATGAAACATGTTGCAGAATCATACCGCTATTCAGCAACACCTTCAAGTTATTGCAGGAGAAGCGATCGCTTCCCTTTGCATGGATTTACACTATTGGAATGGGTTGATGAGTATTCATTTCGTACTGCAACTAGTTAGAGTAGCTACTCATAATGCGTCTACATCCGTAAAATCTTCACCGTCTTTTCAGATTCAATGACCTCGTATACAAGACGATGTTGAATATTAATTCGCCGCGAGTAAGCACCCTCTAAGTCCCCAACTAATTTCTCATACGGTGGTGGATTCTGAAATGGATCGATTTGAAGCACATCAAGCAAAGCTTGCGCCTTATCTCGCAAATTACTAGAAGCCAGTTTCTTAGCATCCTTCTGTGCTTGCTTGGTGTAAACCAAATTCCAACTCACCACTCTAACTCCCGATCACATTCCTCAATCGGTGTTGCCAGCCCTTCCCGAATTGATTCTCGCATTCCTGGAACTGAAAGAAGATACAAGGTTTCTTGCACCGATACCCAATCAGTTTCGGAGAGCAACACTGCATTGCTACTCTGTCCAGCAATAATAATGGGTTGATGAGACTGGCTCACCGAATCGATCAAATCTTGCAACTGTTGCTGAGCTTCATTGACTGGGATCATAATTCTCCACTCGCCTTAAATAACGTCTGCTGGTTCTAACTACTTGCTTACAGACTTCCTTTACTATAGTTGAAAGAGATGGATGCTTTCAACAATCAAAATTGTTGCCCACACCAGGATACTAAGGCCAGCCGCTGCTGCTGCAATATCTTTACTGACTCGGATACGATCATTCTGTTGAGGCTCAACAAAGTCGCATAGAACCTCAATCGCACTATTAAATAATTCAGAAATAAGCATTAGCCCCATGGCGAGCAATATTAAGCCAGCATCTACCCATTGGCGAAAAAGGAAAGCACCGCCTAAAACGGGCACTGACAAGATTACCTTGTAAGCAACACTAAAATCGGTGACTACCGCAACATGGAGACCCGCTAGGATCACTTTTAGCTTCCGGGTTGGGTGATAACCAGGTGAACGAAATTTGTTAGTCATAACTGGATTAGTTTAAAGGGACTGGAGCTATACCGACAGCACAAACTGCTCTAACTGGCGACCTTCTAATTCTAAAACCCGTCGGGCGAAATCAGGCTCATGATCCAGTCAGTCGTCAAAAGCATTATGGGAATCAGGTGTGGTGTAGCCGAGCCGGTTCAACCCATAAGTTTCAGTTATCAAAATATTCGACAAATCTGAGGCAATATTGTGTAGAAAATGCGGCTTGTGAGTCAGGTATTGCATAAACTTAAAAATATGGTTTTGGATTAAATCATAGACTCAAATCTATGGCTTGGCGAAAGCAGCTTAAGGACATAACCACTGTTCTAAAGCCGATACATGCATCCGGGGGATGTTCGGCAGGTCTTCCGTTCGACACAGGCCCTTTGCCTGTAAACGATACACACAATTAGCATGGAGTGAACACCATGAATCAGTTTGAATCGAGACGGTCAAAACCAACGTTGGATACGACTGAGGGATGGGTTGTGCAGGTGTATGGCAGCAATCGCCGTTTGCTTTGGGTTTTAGAACCCTCCCACGGCTGGATCTTCGTGATTGGTTGCGGTGTTGGTTTACTGCTTGCAGTGATTTGGATTAATGTCGCTCGCTATAGCCCCCCTTTAGAGCCAGCTCCACCAACAGAGTTACCCGCATTGCGAGTAGATTGATCTGACCATCCTAAGGGCAAGGTATTCTCCTGGAACCATCGTATATTGGGTCTCTAAGTGACCATGGTGCGATCCTTCACTGTGACGGGTTGACTAGGGCAATGTCTGCGAGAGGGTTGGATGGATCAATAGAATCGGTTAGCAAGACGAGACAGACATTCTTTGGTTGCAGAGGGTAGGGGCGATCGCAATTTTTAGTGCCCGGCAGATCCAACCAGGTCGGGCTTATCTGGACAAGGAAAAGGACAGCGTAAACTGCTGAAAAGAAGGCATGACAGTCGTGGAGCTCTTTAGTAAAGGGCATAGCGCATTGAGCATATCGCATCGAGAAAACGCGGCGATCGCCATTCCCATGATCCCAAGGAGGGGATTGCTAGACAAAAGAAAAACTTATGATTCGAATTTGACATTGCGTTTCAAATCCATGTTGCAGAGCGCAAAAAAAACGTGATTCTCAGGATAGACTTAAGTACATGGAAATCTAAGTCTTTATAGATTGGAGTCTATGAAGGATGCTGCGGCACAGCAATAGCTTCCATCCTTATTTGGAGGTGGCTATCTCTAAGCTTCCTGTCAACAAGTTCTCGCATAACACCTGTGTTGTAAGGGTGAAACGCTACAACCTTACTTTTAGGCTTGCTTATCACAACAATCACTCCTCGTTGTAGGAGGCGGAAGGAGGTATTTATGGATTTCTTATCCGATTTCTTGATGCGCTTCCTGGCGCAGTTACAGTCCCCGACACTCGGTTTTCTCATGGGTGGCATTGTTGTTGCCGCCCTCGGTAGCCAACTAACCATTCCAGATGCAGTCTATCAGTTCATCGTTTTCATGCTGCTCATGAAGGTCGGTCTAACGGGTGGACAGGCGATCCGCGACTCCAATCTGGTGGAGATGCTAGTGCCCGCCTTATTCGCTATGGCAGTGGGGATCCTAATCGTGTTTATCGGTCGCTACACCTTGGCAAAGCTGCCGAAGATCAGAGTTGTGGATGCCCTTGCAACCGCAGGTTTGTTCGGTGCCGTGAGTGGCTCTACCATGGCCGCTGCTCTGACTTCACTGGATGAGGGCGGCATTGTATACGAGCCCTGGGCCGCCGCCCTCTATCCTTTTATGGATATTCCAGCGCTCGTGACGGCGATCGTCTTGGCCAGCATTTACACCAGCAAGCGGAAGCGCGAAAAGTATCGCACAAATGAGGTGTATGTTAGCAAGCAAGCTATTGCCGCAGGCGGGTATCCCAGCGAGCCAGGCAGTACAGTAGGTGGGTATCCCAGTGAGCCGAGCGGCATGGGCAATTCTCGAGTTAAGATATGGCCTATTGTCCAGGAAAGCCTCCAGGGCTCTGCTCTATCGGCCCTGCTACTCGGCCTCGCTTTGGGTCTGCTAACCCAGCCGGCAAGTGTCTATGAAAGCTTCTACGACCCCCTCTTCCGCGGTCTGCTTTCGGTACTGATGCTGATCATGGGCATGGAGGCATGGGCAAGGCTCGGTGAGCTCCGCAAGGTGGCCCAGTGGTACGCCGTATATGCCTTTGTGGCACCACTGCTGCATGGGTTTATCGCCTTTGGTCTGGGTCTGATTGCCCACTACACCACGGGATTCAGCCTTGGCGGCGTCGTGATCATGGCCGTCATCGCTGCCTCCAGTTCAGATATCTCAGGGCCGCCCACGTTACGAGCTGGTATTCCGTCGGCTAATCCCTCTGCCTACATCGGCGCGTCCACAGCTGTTGGTACACCCGTTGCCATTGCCTTGTGCATACCGCTCTTCATCGGGCTGGCCCAGGCACTGGGCGGCTGATCCAAAAAGGGGCGCGGGTCTGCCGATGCCCCCTGCCCTACTCAACTAATGTTCTGAGTTTCTATGTAGTTCAATCAATACATACATCAAGAGGTAACCTACATGGCCAAGTTAGCCAAAAAGCTCGTTATCGTCACGGAAAAGATTTTGCTGAAAAAGATCGCCAAGATCATCGATGAAGCCGGGGCGACCGGTTATACGGTGGTAGAGACTGGCGGGAAAGGCAGCCGCAACGTGCGCTCGTCAGGACAACCCAGTGTTTCTGACACCGAGTCAAATATCAAGTTCGAGGTGCTCACCGAAAATCGGGAGATGGCCGAGACGATTGCGGATCGGATCGCAGTGGAGTTTTTCAATGATTATGCGGGCATTGCCTATATCTGTGATGCGGAGGTGCTATACGCACACAGTTTCTGTGGGCCAGACGGCTGTTGAGTTAAGATAATATAAACCTTAAAAGCCGGGGCATGTTCCCGGCTTTTGGGTGGCTGCGTTGCACGCTCGCGAGACGTTGTTGAAAGCGATCGCCTCTTCCCACACCCGTTTCAGAAAAAGCGATCGCTTCTTGTTTCATGGGTGCGTACTATTGGAGTTGGTTGCTGAGTCTTGATGTCATAAAAGCATGAGTTCAATCAAGGGGGCGGGCCAGGCCCACCCCCTTGATTGAGTTAGATTATGAGCCGCCGTACCACTCTTGCCGCCACTGCTGCATCTGATCAATTTCTGCTTGTTGGGATGCAATAATATCCTCTGCCATTTGGCGCACTCGGGGGCGGCCACTTTTATCCAGTGCTTCCTGCGCCATCACCAGCGCTCCTTCATGGTGGGGAATCATGGCATCCAGGAAGCGCAGGTCGAACTCATCATCCGCTTCACCCAGATCGGCGGACATCATCATGGAACGTTCCATCTCTTTCGTCATGGGCATTTCGTGGCCCATCTCCTCATGCCACATCACGGCTTCTTCTCCCGCATCGGGATACCAATTGCCGCGCCAATTCCGAAGCTGACGGATTTCTTGCCGTTGGGTATCGAGGATCTCCTGAGCTAGGGCTTGGATTTCAGGACGCTCAGATTTCTCTAGGGCTTCCCGTGCCATGATCACTGCTCCCCGGTGATGGGGAATCATGCCGTCAATAAATCGCAGTTCAAAGTTGTCATCTTTGGGGCCCAGGGTCATTGCATGGTCTGCGCCGCTGTCGGATTCTGGATCAACAGCGCTATCGACAGCGCTATCGGCTGGTCGTCCTTCGCCAGATGGAGCACTGGCTTGATTGGCGCAGCCAACCATAGCAACGCTAGCAACGAGGGCGATCGCCAACAATGGCTTCTTTAAAGTAGACATGACAGTCATAGGGCAGTTTCTGAATCCGATAAGGTATGGGAGGGTTGAGCAACGATAACATTTTACGCCACAACCCTCCGCCTATCTTAGATCATCCATCATGGGTTGGGGAGGACAAGCTCAAAACCGCCTGCCAGTCCTCGTTCAGGCTGCCGTAGCTGGATCTCCCATTCCAGCGGCCCTAGGGCACAGGGGTTGGGCGCATCCCAGCAAAGGTCAACGCCCACATCGATGGGATGCACATAGGATAGATCTTGCATTTGTGCGGTCGTAACCTGAACGGAGGGCAGGGGCGGAGGTAGCACTATGTTTGGAGAGGCTTGGGCGACGGCGACGGCAGCGATCGCTCCCACCAGGCCCACGGCAATCCATCGCCCTTGTCCTCCTAAATGCAGATTGGGCAAGGGGAGACGCTGCCAGCGGGGTTCAATCCAGGCATGACCTAGCCAAGCGATCGCCATGGCTGGAATCAAAATTAAGTAGCCTAGCCCAAAGCGGATCAGGGGCGACAAGATTAGGGTGAAGGCACTGCCCAATAGTCCTAGAGCACTCACCCAGATGGGGCCACGGATCACGGCCCGGTAGGGCGATCGCCACCAGCGATGGAGCAGTAACATCGTCGCAACGGTTGATAGCAGCCCTAAGCCGACGAGCAGCTTATTGGTGATGCCGAGGGAAATCCATTCCCGAAATACCCAAGGTAGCCAAGGTGTGTCGTCGGGAGGTGTGCCAAACCAGAGCTGCCAGCCGTGGATCTGGGCGCGGGCTTCTTCGCCAGCATCTTGGGGGAGGCTCCAGGGCAAATCGAGACACATGACGGAGGAGGGGTAGAGGGGGCAGCCGGAGGTGAACCAGCCAAAGAGGGTGATGGGTAGCAGAATCATGGCGACGAGTCCTAGTCCCACTAGGAGCGATCGCGGCCGTTGGTAGTAGCGTCCCACAAAAAACAGACCGCCGATGGCTAACAAGGGTAACCCGCTCAGTTTAACTGTGACCGCCGCCGCACCTAGGCCAAGACTAATGAAGGCCAGACCATCAGCCGTCATGGGATTTTGTTCGTCGCTGATCAGCAAGAAGCTCGATAGAAGAATAGCAAGCAGGATGATCGGGATATCGGGCGAGGGGGATACGACGATTTCCATCATCAACGCTGAGCCAAAGAATAGCGCAATTAAAATGGCTAAACTGCTAGCCCCAAACCAGTCGGGAATGGTTGCCTTCGATGACACAATCCGTGTCAGAGCTGCCCAGCCTTGCAGCAGCAACAGCCAGAGCAAAAATCCATTGGCGATCGCTGTTCCCCGACTATCTAGCATCACGGGGTTGAAGGGAGCTGCCAGGGCAAACCAAGATGAGGCAAAGCCAAAGCGATCGTGGATCAGCGCCACACCGACGACGGTGCCGTAGTCTGCCAGCCAGCGAATTGTGCCGTAGTGATATAGGCCCGTATCAATCCAGGTGACGGGCTGCACGGTGGCGGCGGCGGCGAGGAGGGCCAGGGCTCCCATCCCCAGACCTTGCCTCCAGCCGATGGCTTTACCGAGAGTCTGTAGGTCATGGCGTACGGAGGCTTGTCTGAGGGCGATCGCAGCCAGTCCAACGCTCGCTCCTAAACCCACAAGGGGAGAAAGCGGTAACCCCAGGCTGATGGAAAAGAGAGCGATCGCCACTCCCAAAACTCCCAGCCAGGTGATCAGCACCGCCTCAGGCTGGAAGGGGCACATCCACAGATTGAGGCTGGGCGCATCGTCTGGCACTAACGAAAGATGTACCCCAGCCCGATGCGCTAACCCAAGGCCAATGGGTAGACACAGCAGCAACAGCAGAACCCACATCACCAAAAAGTAGAGCATACATCACACCACAGGAGAGGACAGCAGACATAAAACGAGTCCAGATCGCCCGACTGCCTATAGTGTGCCTTAGTTAGGAACAGCATTGGGCAGCGGTGCGGCTGGGATGACGGCCAGTTGGCTACTGTAGGCGGGCAGGGTAAGTTGCAGTTCCCCTTGGGTGACAACGAGAGGGGCGATCGCTTCGTCTTGCACCCGTTCGCTAAACTCCCAAAGCGTTCCCGTTCCATCGCTAACCAAGGCAGATAGATCGACGGTGAGGGTATGGGCTTGGGGCTGATCATTCACCAGCAGCAGGTTGATCTGGTCTTGGTCATCTCGGGTAGCGATCGCCATCACCGCGTCATCACTCATCCCGGTTAACAGCACCGGTCGCCCCCCCTGCAGGGCACGAACACCCATCCGCAGGGCATAGTAGCTCAGGCGGCGATGTCCTTCTGCATCAATTAACCCGGCAAAGTATCCCCGCCCCCAGTCGTACAGAGAAAATACGTGGCTACCATAGACGTAAGTGTCTCCCGGTTGAGACATGCGAATCATATTTTTGATCAGATTCAGGGAAAAATAAAGATCATCGTAGCCTTCGGTGTAGGTGCCCCATTCTCCCAACCACAGGGGCGATCGCTCATGGATGGTTCCCTGCATCCAGCCGCGCACTTGACGCACATAGGCAGAGATATCCCAATCATAGTTATGAACATTGACCTGATTAAAGTACGTAGGAATGGCGTTTAATGCATCTGCTGGCCAACGACTACTCCCTACCGTTTTGGGTGCATGAATATGAAAGTCTCGCCCCGGTAGATAGGTTTGATACACATGGGCGATCGCATCGGCTCCTACGCGAACCAGCTCAAAATAATCAGCTTGATTGCCACCCCAACCCTGCTGACGATTATCTGGCTCATTGTGAATTTCAAAGTCATCCACTTGATAATCATGGCGCACATTCAGCCAATAGACTGTAGCAAACACATGCTGCCACCACTCATTCCAATCCTCCTGCGTACGCGGTGGATTCAGTTGCAGTGCCCAGTCTGGGCCCCAACCTGGATCGCTATTGCGCAGGGTTAAGACCGGACGAATATGTCCTTCTTTCAGGGTTGCAAATAATGTGCTGGCGCTGCCCTGCCACAGCTCGGTCGGCTCCCCCGAAAAGGCATAGTCGCTGCCGCCTTCTGGCTGGGTCATCACCCGATCCCACCAATCCCAGTTGACCACATCGGGGTTAGCCTTAATCTGGGCAATGGAGGGATAGCCATAGATGCCATCATCGTCTTCTGTTTCCCAGCGAGACATACCCCCATAGATGCGGTAGGTATTGAGCCCTAGGTCTTCTAGGTCAGATAGTTTAAAGTCTACATTCCCTTCACAGGCTCCGATGTACTGGGTACTCGCACCCAGGGAGCGATCGTATAGTTTTAAGGTGGCGATCGCTGGACTAGTTTGATCTGCAAGCGCTAGCTCCGTCATCCCGCCTGCGATCATCAGTCCTAACCCTAGCAAAAATGGCAAGACACCCTTCACTAGGATTCGCCCTAGCAGTCTCCAGATAGATGGATGGCGGATTATCTGTAACATGTTCATCATAGGGAATCCATGGGCAACGGTTGATCCGACGACCAGTGTAGCGGCGGATGGAGGAGGCCTTTTTGAGAAGGAGAGGACTGTATCTCTAAGGGATACTGATGCCATTGGAAGGCATAGGTTTCTTGCCAGTCTGGCGAAAAAATACCGGGATTAATGAAATAAGTGCCTTGGACTAGATCGAGTCGTTCAATATGTAATTCTAAGGTATGAGGAACCGTGATGTCTGTTGGCAACTGGTTGATGATGATTTCTGTGTCTAGGTAAATTTGACCTGATGCATCACTGAGGCTGATGGTAAACAGAGCCGACTCTAGGGACGCTTTCAGTTGATAGTGAATGGTAATCGTCACGCGATCGCCGCAATAGAGTTCTGCAGGGCTCAAGGTCACGCTCAGAAGCTGAAGAATAGGAGACTCCCATGGTTCAGAGGTCTCGTCTTCAGGTGGAGGAGATGGGTCGATATATTGTTTTAGATAGATGCTTGGATGAACGATCGCTTTTGGATAGCCTGGGGCGATCGCTTTCAGGTTAGGATAGGCAGAAAGGCGATCGCTCTTGATAAACACAAAACTATTTTGGGCATACCAAGGCTGCACGGCAGGATCTTCCCAAAGGCGATCGCGCAGGATATCTAAAACCAGATAATCATGGGACTGAAAGCGCTGAATCCAATAGTCTGGCCATTGTTCGTTGATGTGATGCGTGCCGCCCTGATGGGGAATGGCCGCTGAAAATAGAATCACATCACTAAGCTGAACCAGGGATTCCACAAAGCGATCGGCGCTCTCCTTAGGTAAATGCTCAGCTACCTCTAGGGATACAGCGAGGTCAAACCTACGTTCAAGCTGCAGGGGCTGGCTTAAATCGGTGGCAATAAAGCGGTCTTGAGGAATTTGCAACATATCTGGCTGAACATAGTCGCCATCCAGTCCCAAGATATCGTCTACTCCCTCGGATTGGAACACCGATAGCCAGGATCCATCCCCACAGCCCACATCAACCACACTAGCAGGACGAATCCATTGCAGAACCAAGGGTACGATAACCTTGGCAGACTGGCGCGCACCCTCTCGTAGAGCGTCAAAAAACTCGGGGTCATAGAGTTCTGGGAGGATGAGTTCAGCCATAGATGAGGATTTGTCCTGTTGTAATTCAATTCTTTAAGGAGTGAGCGATCGCACCCCATCTCCCACAACTTCCCAACGCAGAGGGGGACATAAGATGCCCTTAGATGGGCGGGTTGTATCTACAGTTAGCGGATAAACATGCCAGTGATAGTCATAGGCATAGCTCCAGTCTTGTTGATACAGTCCCACATCGACAAAATAGTTACCGCCCCGCAGATCCAGGCGATCGAGGTTGAGCCGAATCGTTCCCTGTTCCTGCAAGCGCACGCAGGGAATACCTGTGTCTAAGGTGTTGACGTCTAAACAAGTTTCGCCACTGTCTTGACTAATCGTGACGCTAAAAATAGCGCCATCAATGGGTTGGTGAGTCTCATAGTCTACTTCAACACAGAGAGCTTTGCCCGATTCCAGGGTAGATTGGGGCAGCAATCGCACCGCCGTGATCTCTGCTTCTAGGGAGCCAAAGCGATTTTCATTCACCCGTAACTCTGTCCCAGCCGCCGTTAGCTGCACCGGACGCTGGGGGGTGCGCTGCTGGGTTTGCGATCGCATCTCCATCGTATATTGCCCCGCCACCACCGATGGTTCACCGTAGGCCATCACGGTACCATGCTTGAGCCAGAGGGCGCGATCGCACAACCGTTCAACTTGGCCTACATCGTGGGATACCAGCACAATGGCGCAGCCCTGATCTTTCATATCAGCAATCCGATGCAAACACTTGCTTTGAAAGGATAAGTCACCGACCGATAGAAATTCATCGACAAGCAAGATATCTGGATCCGTATGCACAGCGACGGAGAAAGCTAGGCGCATCATCATCCCGGTACTATAGGTGCGCACAGGATTATCGATAAATCCCTCTAGTTCGGCGAAGGCTACGATACGATCAAACCGCCGGGCCACCTCACGGCGGGGTAGTCCAGCCACAATCGCGGTCACAAACACGTTCTCTCGCCCCGTTAGGTCACCATGGAAGCCAGCCCCCAAATCTAGGAGCGCTCCAATCCGCCCCCGCATCTTGATCCGTCCCTCAGTAGGATAGGCAACTTGACCCAGGATCTGTAATAGAGTAGATTTGCCAGCTCCGTTGTGGCCAATCACCCCGATCATTTCTCCCGCCGCAACCTCAAACGACACGCCGCGCAGGGCCCAAAATTTCTCCACGGGCTTAATGCGTCGTAGCCCCGATAGCGCCGCTTCCATAAACGTCACGGGCTTCTCGGTATGGTAGCGATTAAAGTCTTTTCCTAAATTTTCCACCAGAATAGCGTCGCCCATTAAATCTCCTCCACAAACCGTAGACTCTGATGCTTGAAGAGCTTATAGCCAATGGGCATCAACACAGCGATCGCCCCGACGATAATCGCTAATGCTAGCCAGTCTGGCTGAGTGCCCCAGATCAGAATTTGTCGATAGCAGGTAACAATATGCACCATGGGGTTGAGACCATAGATAAACCAGTAGCGATCGGGGATGCTGCCTAGTTCATAGAAGATGGGCGTTAGGTAAAACAGAAACTGCAGCAAAACACCGAGAGTGTGCTGAGTATCGCGAAAGGTGACGTTGAGGGACGCTAGGAAGTAGGAGAATGTGACGGTCAGGGCAAACTGGACAATTTGCAGTAGCGGTAGAGCCAGCACAACGGGGGTTAGCTGCACGCCGTCAATTAACAGAAAGACAACGAGCACCGGCAGTGCTAACACAAAGTGAATTAGTCCGGTTGTCACCACCACAATCGGCAAAATGGCGTTGGGAAAGCCAGGCTGACGAATGAGAGGACGACTGCTGATAATAATGCCCGTGGCTTGAAAGAGAGAGTTCTGAAACCAGTTCCACACCAAGAGTCCCGTGAAAACATAGGATGAATATTGGGGAATATCCATCTTGATGATCACCTGAAACACAAAGATAAAAACAAGCAGTTGTAGCAGTGGGCTAATCAACGTCCAGGCAATACCTAGGGCAGATCGTTTGTACATGAGCTTCATGTCTCGATCCACAAGCGATCGCAGCAGATCCCATAGATAACTCAGGTGGCGGGGCGACATGGCCCGTCGTGATAGCCTAGGCTTTCCTATCATATCGGTCAACCACAATGAAGGTGAAAAGGAAGGTCTATTCAGCGCTGGAAGATAGATGATTCCCCAGCGCTGAACGCCTTCTAGGATGCGTTGCTTGATGCAGGAGTTTTGGATAGCTCATGGCTGGAGAGCGATCGCTCCTGAACCGGTACGAAAGGAGCGCTATGCCCTTCCCGCTTCACGCGCTGATGAGATTTCCAGAGCGACCAAGGGCCAGCTAAGTTACCACGTATTTCTAGCCAAATCAGCGAAAGGGGATAGTCACTACGCTTCAGAAGGTATTCCTTAATCCGGTAATAATGGGCGTAGGGTAGTCCTAGCAGCACCTGGGCTAAGCCTCGCCAGTCCCCATCCCGCAGCCAAGTTGTTAGGTTATAGGACACATGCCCTTTGCTATAGCCATAAAGCTGACGTTCTAGAGCTTGACGGGTTTTGCGATGTTTATGCCAAACAAAGGCTTTAGGGTTATAGACAATGGTGTAGCCTGCCTTTAAGACTTTGTAGAACACGTAAGTATCTTCGCCAACGCCTGATGGCATCCCTGGCCCTAATGCCTCATCCATCAAACCAATGTCAGGATGGTGGAAAATACTGGCGCGGAAGGCAGCATTAGCTGTTGCTCCCAGCGTCCATGTGGGGGATGGCTTATGGGGAAACAGGTCGTACCAAGAGCCGTCTACTTCAAAGGGTTCAAATCCACGACCTAGACCACCATAGTTCTCAAAAGCTTGTTGGGAAGCATCTTCTAATTCAATGGGTAAGACATTGCCATTGACAATCATCACATCTGGACGGGCAAAGGGAGGAATGAGACGTTCAATCCAGTCTGGCGGGACGGTTACATCATCATCCGTAGCAATTAAGATATCACCCCGACTTGCCGCAAACCCAGCATTGCGCCCGTAGGCCAAACCTTGACGGGATTCCTGCACCAGCACCACACCTGGAAAGTCTTGTACGACCGGAGCCGTTAGTCCAGAGTCTGGATGATTATCCACCACCACAATTTCTACTGAACGGTTAGTTTGCTGAGCTTGCAGATGGTGGAGACAGTTGCGTAGGTCATCAGGGCGATCGAAGGTAGCTACCACAACGGACACGGACACATCATCAGGTAGCTTAACCGGCTCATCTCGCTCTGGTAGACCATAGCCTTGAGCGATCGCTTTCACGGCTTGCGGCCACACGAGATCACCGACGGCACAGGCATCTAAGTCTAGTAACTTACCGCCAAACTGCGTCACAATTAATTTGCTTAGGGTAAGAGTAGATACGTTTTGAAATCTGTTCTCGTAGTCAACATGACCTAGAGGGCCGTTTTCCCAGCTTACGAAGACCCGAACCTTAGAATAGGTTTCCAGATCATTCAAGGC
>RECH01000346.1 GCA_007694125.1 Leptolyngbya sp. DLM2.Bin15 | reverse complement strand
TGTTGACGCTGAAGATTTTTCTCTAGAGATGTCTTGCTTTGGATGTTCTGTCTCTTCTACTGTAGGCTTTACAAAAAATCGTGGCGGCTGGAGCGACAATAATAACTTCCCTCGGATGATGGCGGATGTGAATGGCGATCGCAGGGCTGATATTGTTGGGTTCGGCTCTAATGATATTTTCACGTCTCTCGCTGCCACAAACTGGACAACTCCGACGGTCATCAATCCCCCATCTTCTTCCATAATGACCCAAGCGCAGTTTGACAACTGGCCTAACCTCTCTGCATATACCACTCAAAATCCTTTTCCATGGAAGGGACAAAACTGTACTTGGTATGCACACGGACGTATGCTACAGCTTGGCTATAGCAAGAGTGCTTTAGATACTATGCTTGGGAATGCTGGTAATTGGGATAACACAGCTGCCCGGGGTGCTGTGGTGGTGAGTAGACCTCAGGCTCCTTCTATTGCATTGTGGGAAGCAGGAGTTGGGGGTGCTGGGAGCGTTGGGCATGTCGCTGTTGTTGAACGAGTGAATTCAGATGGTTCCATTGTTATTTCAGAGTCTAACTGGAATGGAAGAACCTACAATACTCGGACAATTCACCCTGGTACTGCAACTTGGCCCAGCAAGTTTATTACCGTTCCCAGAGCGTAGTTGTTTGATCTAAATGCCTCACAATTGTTAAGGATTTCGTAAAGCTTACGCAGGGCTGCATAAAAATCGAACAGTCCTGCGTAATTCTCTGTAGAGGCATTTTCCGAGGTTTCCCGTCATGTCATCTACCCCGCCTGTCCGCGCTGAACTGAATGATACCTGGCTTTGTCCAGATCTGAGCCTACACTGGGTGCTGCTGCAAGACCCAGATGGGCAGTGTGTTTGGCTGCGGGGCAAACAGGTGGCGGTGCGTCATGCCCTGACGGCGACAGAGGGATATGCTTTGCGGTACTTTGTGGGACGGTTTACGATCCGGCTTGTGCAGCAGATGTGTCGGCAGGAGTTTTCAGACCTGCCCGATGGCTTTATGGCTGATCTGTTGCATAAGCTGGTTGACTTGGGCATTCTCAGCGTCGGTGATTCTGCGGAAGAGCCGTCTTCGGCTGAGGATGCGGAGACTGTAGCCCCCCTCCGTCCCACAACGGGGCCGCGCCTCAAGGCGTCTGTGCACTGGATTCAAACCAATGACGGGCACTGGATTTTACGGAATCCAGAGGACGTGACCTTTGTGCAGCTTAATGATGTGGGTAAACAGATTGTGGAGCAATTGGAAACAGAGGCTCCGGTGGCGATCGCTTCCCGATATGGCGTATCCATTGAAGAGATGCGATCGCTGCTCCAGCAATTGGCGCTCACGGGGATGCTGGAAGGCACCACGCCGCCCAAGCCGCCCCGCAAGAAGTTTACGCCCATGCAGGTGCTGTTTTTTAAGCTGTCTCTATGGAACCCGGATTCATTTCTGGCTGATCACATTGATCGCCTGCGATGGATTTGGACGAAGACAAGCTGGATGCTACTGTGCATTGCCTTGGCGGGGACAGGGGCGATCGCTCTCCACCAACGAGGTAACTTACTGTGGACTGCCCAGATGTTTCTGACCCATTTAGATATGGGAACGACGATCACCTTTGGGCTATTGGCCTTAGCGGTAGTCACCCTGCACGAACTGGGTCACGCCTTTACCCTCAAGCACTACGGCGGCATTGTGCCCGAAATGGGCTTTATGTTTATGTTTTTGATGCCGGTGGCTTACACGAATACCACCGATCAATATAGCTTACCCAAGCGATCGCAGCGGATGCTGGTGGTGGGTGCTGGAGTGCTGTGTCAGTTAATCATTGCTACGTTTGCCTTTTGGCTCTGGAATAGCTTGGCGGTGGGTAGCTGGCTCTGGCGAATGAGCTTTTTACTCTTTGCAGCCTCTGTCTTTACCGTTGCGGTGAATTTAAATCCCCTAGCTAAGTTTGATGGCTATTACCTGGCGGTGGCTGCAACGGGAATCAATAACCTGCGGCAGCGATCGCTGCAGTTCTATGGCGATCTATTAACCGGCAAGCCTAGTCAAGAACAGGGAGGCGATCGCTGGATTTTAGCCGTTTATGCACCCTTTAGCTTTGTATATGTTCTATCTGTATTTGGTTTTTTGTTTCTCAATGTTGCTAACTGGACGTTAACCTACCTGCCGATCACGAGCCTTGTGTTACTGGCTATTTGGGGCACCTACTTTTATCTGGCCCCAGATCCAAAAAACTAATGATGTGCTTACCTTCTTCTGTCGTTTACTAGAGCATCTACCATGACGATCCAGCATCCATCCCAGCGTCGATCCCAGCCTTCTGCTCAACCCAGTCCCTTTCGAGTGGTACCCCCAGCGGCTCCTCCAGCCGCTCCAACGGCCCAATCTCCGACGGCTCAGTCCGCTCCTCCAGCGGCTCCTAAGGCTCCGGCGGCGGTGTCAAAGCCATCGTGGCAACGGCGTGTGACGGTGTGGGGAGCGATCGCTCTGGGGTTGGGTGGCATCAGCCTGATTCCGTTGGATTACCAAGTGGGTGGAGATGTAGAGCTAAGCTGGCGGGAGACGGCGCGACAGTCGGTTCATGCACCGATGCCGGCTATGATAGAGCGAGTGTTGGTACAAACGGGCGATCGCGTGCAGCCAGGGCAGCCAATTCTGCAGTTAGTGAGTCGGGATCTGGAGCGGGAAATTGCGGACGTACAGGAAAAGCTAGCCCAAGCCTACCGCAGTTTAGAGCAGGCAGAGCAGGAACATACCCGTTCCCAAGCGGCGCTCTTGCAGGCGATCGCTCAAGAACAGGCTACTCGCGATCGCGCCAATCGGGTGTTGAGTCGGGCGAGTCAGTTGGAGCAGGGGCTGTTACCGTCGGAGATGCAGGTTTTGCAGGTGGAGCGGCAACGCTTAGAGGGACGGCTGCTGGAAGTATCAGATAAGATCAGCCGCTATGATGTATTACTAGAGGATGGAGCGATCGCTGCTCAGCGGGTGGATGATGAACGCAGTGTATATCGAGATATTCAGCGAGATTTAGCAGCGAATGCGGAACGGATGCGCATGGTGCAACGCCAGCTACAGGATGAGGCGATTGGGGAATCGGGCAATGTGGCGTACCAAGAAGCGAGTGTTCTGGCGTCCCAACTGGTGGTAGAGGGAAGTCAGCAGATTTCAGCCCAGCAGGGTATTATTATCACCTTAGAGCAGCGGCTTCAGCATTTGCAACAGGAGCGATCGCAGCTCACGCTCACGGCTAGGACGGAAGGAACTGTGATTACCAGTGATTTGGATTTACTGGTGGGTAGGGAGGTTCGTTCAGAAGGTGTGTTGATGGAGATAGCAGAGCTTAGTCAGCTTGTGGCGAATGTAGAAATTAAGGAAGAAGATTTGGAATATGTACAAATTGGCAAAGATGTGTCATTCCGTCCCCGACAGTCTAAGTTAGAAAGCTATGACGGGAAGGTTGATGATATTCTCAACAATGTGGAGGTTGATGCAACCCAGCAGCAGCGAGTGGCAACGGTACGTGTTGTTATTGACAATCCAGAGGAGCGCCTGCGGCTAGGGGCAACGGGCTATGCCAAGATTTATTCTGAGCGAATTTTTCTGTATGAACGGTTGGGTCGAGAACTGCTCCGGTTAATTCCAGAACGTTTCCTGTAGCGGCTGGCTGAATCTATGCCTAATTCATATCCATGATGCATGAATAGTGGAGGCAAAATTCTAAGCCCATACAAGAGCCACGTAGATGAGATAAACTACGTAAAGACTGCCAATCAATAGCACACCTGCTTGACTTAGTTTGGAGTGATAGACTCGCCATAACCATCCACAACTGATAAGCACAGCGATCGCTTCCATCACGCTGACAATATTCCCGTAATAGCGAGGATCCCAGTAGGACACAGGACTGATAAATCGCCAATTGGAGAGTGGGAAAAAGTGTCGATGGGCGTCGTCATGGTGGAGGGGGAGATCGCCGGCGACATGGAGAATCATGCTGCTGAATAATAGGAGTCCAAGTTGCGATCGCCCCCAGAGGGATAGGCTGATCCCCAAGAGCATCAGCGGTAGGGAATGGGAGAGGGCAATCACATTTTGCCAGCCGGGCTGATAGTAGCTTTGACTCCAGATGACCGACTCGGGGACGCCGAAGATCAGTTTCTCGACGCCATAGAATATAAAAATGGGAACATCAGGCAGCAGTGCGCCCAGAGCTACGGGCAGTAGGACGGCGGGACTATCGTTCCGTCCAATACAGAGTAGGTTGAGGGCGATGTGGGCCGGTGTATTCATAGAGATAGGCTCATACCAGTGGAGGATGTAGACAAGGCGGGCGATCGCTATTCTATCGTCACGACTCTGTGTATACTGTTCACCTTTGTCCAAGGCATTCATGACCCTGCCCAAGCTCTCTAGTTCTCCTCCCCAAGGGCGATCGCTGCTCTGGATCTATCTCAAATTAGTGGGCATGACCCTGATCTGGGGCGGCACCTTCATCGCTGGACGCATTGCCGTGCAAAGTATGGGGCCAATCTGCGCAGCCTTCTATCGCTATGCTGTGGCTACGGTGATCCTTGTGGCTTGGATGCTCCACCGCGAAGGTGGACTGCCGCCCCTGCAACGGCGACATATTCTACCCCTGACGCTGCTGGGGCTGAGCGGTATTTTTGCCTACAACATCTTTTTCTTTTTGGGACTGCAAACCGTTCCCGCTAGCCGGGCTTCGTTGATTATCACCACCAATCCCAGTGTGATTGCTCTGGGTGCAGCGCTAGTCTTTGGCGATCGCCTGACGCCATCTCGGCTGGTGGGCATTGCGGCGGCGCTGTTCGGAGCCACGCTGGTGATTAGTAACGGACAGCCTTGGGCATTGTTGTCTCAAGGGATCACCCTGGGCGATCTCTTTTTAGTGGGCTGTGTGATCTGTTGGGTGATCTATACCCTGGTGGGCAAGTGGGTGATGGCGGATCTATCCCCCCTAACCGCCACCACCTATGCTTGTCTGATCGGCACACCGCTGTTGATCCTGCCGGCGATTCAAGATGGCTTGCTCACCGACTGGGGGGATGTGGCTCCCGCTGCTTGGCTAGGGATTTTGTACCTGGCCGCCCTCGGTACGGTGGTTGGGTTTTATTGGTACTACGAGGGCCTGCAGGCCATTGGCCCGGCGCGGGCGTCGGTGTTTATTACCCTCGTGCCGGTGGTGGCGGTGATTGCCGGTCTTGTCATCCTGCAGGAGCCGTTTACGCCATCCTTGGCCCTGGGAGGTCTGTTGGTGGTTATGGGGGTCTTTTTCACCAACCGTAGATCCTAGTACCGCGGGATAGAAGAACGAAGAACGAAGAACGAAAAGGAAGTCTAGAATGCCCAAGGTTGCCTGCCTTAGCCAATAAGCGGGTGACTTACGCTTCAGAGGACTCGGTGGCGTCGCGGGCGATCGCTGCCTGGACGGCCTGGAGCAGATCCTGGTGAATCTTGGCAGAGGCGGCAATGATCAACCCTGGTCGAGCGTAGTCAGAACAGGCGTGGAGCGGGGGCAGTGGTTCACCCTGGTGGGTGGTGACCACATAGCCCATCTCGGTGGCTAAGAAGGCGATCGCTGCACCGTCAATGAACTTGCCGCCCCGCAGCACGGCTCCGGCTAAATCCCCTGTCAAGACACCGTTAACGTTGGGAATACCCCGGATGGTGTCATAATCGGTTTCCACGGCGATCGCTTCATAGGTGTCGGGCAAAAAGGGCTTGACCTTGGCCATACCTGAGCCTAGGAGGATAGCGGCTTGTGGTTGTTCAATATGCACCGGGGTGCAGGCATCAAGATCCTCATGCAAGGCTCCCTGAACCAGCCCCTGCCCCCGCAGCGCATAGGCGTAACGGTTTTGGGCGGGGGTGATCGCCAATACTGCTTCGAATTCGTCCCAGCCCAAGACGCCCAGCAGGATCTGGTAGTTGTCATGGCCATCCACGTAGAAGCGGGTGCCGTCGATGGGGTCGAGGGTCACCAAGTAATTGCCCGGTGGACTCAGGTCTTGCGATCGCACGTAGCCAGTATTGAAGGATTGTTCATACTCTTCGCCATAGAAATGCAGATGGGGAAAGGTACCCAAGAGCGCCACCTCCACCGCTGTTTGCACCGACATATCTGCCGCCGTGAGGGCTGCGGCAAAGGCATTGGGCGCATCGTCCTTGTCGGGTAGGGCGACGATGCTGGTTTGGATCTGCTGGGCATAGCGGGCCGCCACCCGCAGATGGGGTAGCAGGGTTTCGAGGATGGTACGGGGACTAGGTGTGGCTGGCATATCAGTAGAATCCTGGAGTCATTGCGATCGATTGTGGCAGAACTAGGTTAAATTATCCATGACCAGGGTGTTGTACAACCGTTGTGAGAGGTATGTCTGTGGCGATTACGGTGATTCCGTTAAGGGATATCAATGCGGACAGAAATGCCCCTGACCGCTCGATTAATCTCAGCAATACGTTTGATGATCCGCTCACGACCGGATTAGTGGCTCGCTTTGTGCTCTATGACACATCCCTAGGGGGTGGTGTGGCGGAGGTGGTCTTGTTTGACCAGGCTGGGGGCGGAGCTGTGCAAACGGTGCAAAATTTTCAGGCCTATGTGAACAACGGGGCCTATGTTAATTCGATGATTCACCGATCGGTGCCTGGGTTCATTGTGCAGGGGGGTGGCTTTACGGTGGATGACTTTTCTGCACCGTTCACCACCGTTCCGATTGCCACGATTCCCACCAATCCGCCGGTTGTCAATGAGTTCAGCAGCGATCGCTCCAACCTACGGGGCACCATCGCCATGGCCAAAGTCGATGGTAATCCCAATAGCGCCACCAGCCAATGGTTTTTTAACCTAGCCGACAATTCGGCCAATCTGGATGCTCAAAATGGGGGCTTTACGGTCTTTGGGCAACTGCGCTCCAGTCGTGATTTGGCTGTTGTCGATGCGATCGCTGCCCTGCCTCGCTTTAGTCTTGGCACTGGAGCATTGAGCAGCGTGCCCCTGAGCGTCGCGGATCCGCTAGCACCGGAGTTGACGGGCGATGAAAATTTTGTGCGCTATCGTCGCATTACTATCGACCAGCGGGATGAACTCACCTTTTCGGTGGTCAGCAACTCCAATAGCCGCCTGGTCAATGCCACCCTTCGTCAAAATCGTTTAGTGCTGGACTATAGCGCCAGCCGCACCGGGACGGCCGAGATTACCGTGCGGGCTACCAATCTGCTGGGCTTCAGTGTAGACGAAAGCTTTGTGGTCACGGTCACCGATCCCAACCCGCCGACCCAGGGTGACGATGTCCTGCGGGGCACCCGGCGGGATGATGTTTTGCAGGGTTTGGGTGGCGACGATCGCATTCTGGGGCTCCAGGGCAATGATCGGCTCTGGGGCGATGCTGGTAATGACCTGCTGTTGGGAGGCCCCGGCGATGATCGATTAGACGGCGGTGCTGGCAATGATCGACTGATCGGTGGCCGGGGAAACGATCGCATCACAACGGGCTTAGGACGCGATATCGTAGTAATTGGCCCAAGGGACGGCACCGACACCGTCACCGACTTCAACCCCCGCCAAGATCGCATTCAGCTCACCGGATCGCTCACTGTTGGCCAATTGACCTTTCGTCAACGACAAGACAACACGCTCATTCAAGTCGGTAATACGACATTGCTTGTCCTCAACGATGTCCAGGCCTCGCGCATCACCCCATCGAGTTTTGTCTAGATGACCGCTTTGCCTTCACCTGTGTTCGTGCCCTGCCCCTGTCCAACTTTGTCTCGATGACCGCTTTGTTTTCCCCTTTGCCCATGCACTGCCTCTGCCCAACAGTTCCTCCCCTGTCCGGCAGGACGAGATCAGGCCGTGTAAATCATGGAAAGCTTTAGACAGGCGAGTGGTGCGATCGCTGCCTGTCTCCTTACACACTAGGAGAGTTTGCTTGAAGACCTATCGTTTTTTATCAGCGTGGCTAGGATGTTGTGGGGCGTTGATGGCCTTGCCAACCCTAGCAACCGCATCGGACTTGTCTGCCCATCTCAATGCCGCATCCGGCTCACCGTCAACCCCTCAGCCCGATCAGATCAGCCAAGGTTTATTTTCCTCCCAGATTGCTACCCTGCAAGCCATTGAGCTTTCAGAGGACGGCAGTCAACTGATTCTCCGCACCGATCGCGCGGTGGGGCAGGTGAATAGCGGTTGGCAACAGCGGGTCACGAGCCACCGGATTGAACTGTCGAATACCCAACTGGCTCCCCAGGTGATGCTGCCTGACCTCACCGATCATCCTGGTCTTGTGTCGATGCGGGTGGAACAATCCGACCCCACCACGGTTGTAGTACGGCTTGAATTGGTCGCCAGGGTGCAGGTTGGCACCATTCGCCAACTGGATAGCCAACGATTGGCGGTACCGCTGGGAGGGACGTCTACATCTGCGGCAACGCCCATAACCTCAGAGGCGATCGCTTCCCGAATTGCCGACATCACCCTGCCTAATGTGGCCCACCTGCGGCCGCGCATCGTGATTGATCCGGGCCATGGTGGTTCTGATCCTGGAGCTGTGGGCATTGGTGGCCTGCGGGAAAAAGATGTGGTGTTCCCCATTGCCCAACGGGTTGCCACCTTGCTCGAACAACAGGGTGCTCAGGTGGTGCTCACCCGACAAGATGATCGCACCCTCGATCTGGCTCCTAGGGTGCAAACGGCTGAGCGCAATGGGGCTGACATGTTTATTAGCCTCCATGCCAATGCCATTAGCATGAGCCGTCCAGATGTGAATGGTGTGGAAACCTACTACTATTCTTCCCGCGATCGCCCGGTGGCAGAAGCTATTCAACGCAGTATGCTGCAAGCGACAGGGATGCGCGATCGCGGTGCTAAGTCGGCGCGGTTTTATGTGTTGGTCAATACATCCATGCCTTCGGCGCTGGTGGAAATGGGATTTGTCACGGGGGCAGAGGATGCGCCCCTGTTAGCCAACCCAGAGTTTCGCGAACTGATTGCCTACGCGATCGCCCGCGGTATTTTGGACTATGCTCTGGCCAATCCATAGCTGGGGCTATCGACCAAGGGTGTCTGGCTTGTAGGGCGGTGGCCTTCGTGTCATGATCGGCGAGAGGGGTCGGTTGTCGTTCAACACTCCTCATCGTACTGACAGGAAAACACCATGATTGACATGTCCTCCATCGCCCTTCAGGAGCCTTGGTTCCTATGAAGAAAATCTTACTATGTACCGATGGATCGCCCTTTGCTGAAAATATTTACCCCTACGGAGCTTGGTTTGCCAGCCGACTGCCGGCTGCTATTGATGTTTTGTTTGTCACGGATATTCGTTCGCAGCAAGCGATCGCTAGCAGTAACTTGAGTGGCAGTATTGGCATTGATGCCTCAGAGGTTTTGCTCAGTCAGCTTGTCGAATTGGAGCATCAACGGGCTAAGCTGAACCACCAACGGGCTAAGCTGGTGCTCCAAACGGCCGAAGCCCGCCTGAAGGAGTTGGGTGCCAATCAGGTGCAACTTCTCCATGAAACAGGTTTTTTGGTGGACTGCTTCCATGAATTTGAGGATCAAGCAGACCTGATTATGCTGGGTAAACGCGGCGAAACGGCCCAGTTTGCCACCGGACATTTGGGGGCTAATGTAGAACGCATTCTGCGATCGAGCCATAAGCCTTGTCTGGTCACCCCTCAAGCGTTCCAGCCCATCGAACGTCTCTTGCTTGCCTATGATGGTAGTCAGACCTGTCAAAAAATTCTGGAATTTTTAGCCCAATCAACGCTATTTCAAGGCTTGGAGCTGCATCTCCTCACCATTGCCAAACCTGCGGATCGTGACGCTGCGATCGCCCAACTCAAGGAGGCAGAAGATGTGGTGCGGCCGGCAGGCTTTACACCCATTAGCCAGGTGCTTCAGGGTGACCCGGAAATGGCGATCGCCAACTATGTGACCGATCATCACATCAATCTGTTGCTCATGGGAGCCTATGGCCATAGCCGCATTCGTCACTTGGTCATCGGTAGCACCACCAGCCAAATTTTACGCAGTACTCTGATTCCGGTTTTAGTCTTCCGGTAGGCAGCTATCTAGCTCTCTGGGTTGATCTACATATTGCTACAACCCTGATATGTCATGTATTGTTGCTGAGAATGCATGTCCATTTGTCGCTTCATCTCACTAGCCTTCGCTAGGGACGAAGCGTTTAGATGGATAAGATATATTCCTCCAACGAGGAAGTACTGGGACAATATAATGCAATTGCTCAATAAAATAGGCTTCGAAAACTTACGGGGAGACTTATTTGGCGGTTTGACGGCTGCCATCGTAGCCTTGCCCCTTGCCCTCGCGTTTGGTGTTGCTTCTGGAGCAGGAGCGATCGCTGGCCTCTACGGAGCTATCTTTCTGGGGTTCTTTGCCTCTCTCCTCGGCGGCACTCCATCCCAGGTATCGGGGCCAACAGCGCCCATGACGGTCATTATGACCACCGTGATCACGATGCTTGCTATTAGCCATCCCGACGAGGGCTTGGCTATGGCATTTACGGTGGTGATGATCGGGGGAGTGTTTCAAATTCTCTTTGGCCTGTTAAAGCTTGGACAGTATATGACGCTGATGCCCTACACCGTCATTTCTGGGTTTATGTCTGGTATTGGCGTCATCATTATCCTATTACAGATTCCTCCTTTCCTTGGTCATGCTGTAAGTGGTGGAGTGTTGGCTACATTACAGCAGTTTCCCATGTACCTGAGTCATGCCAATGGAATAGCCGTCATCTTGGGATTGCTGACCCTGATTGTTGTATTTGCTGCACCGCCAGGGCTGAATCGAGTGCTGCCGGCTCCCCTCGTGGCGTTAGTTCTCGGTACGATAGTCTCCCTAGTCATTGTCCAGTACGGCGATGTACCGCGTATTGGTTCCATTCCAACAGGGCTGCCCCGCATGCAAATCCCCACGTTTGCCCTCAGCGAGTGGAATATTATGCTGGGCTATGGCCTGATGCTGGGTGTGCTAGGTTCAATTGATTCCTTACTAACGTCCTTAGTTGCTGATAATATTACTCGCACTCAGCATCAGTCAGATAAGGAACTCCTAGCCCAGGGGATTGGCAATTGTCTAGCAGGTCTTTTTGGAGGATTGCCTGGAGCTGGTGCAACGATGCGTACGGTTACCAATGTACAGGCAGGTGGGCGAACTCCCTTATCTGGTATTGTCCATGCCCTGACGTTGTTAGTGATTACCTTGGGTGCTGGTACGTTAACTACGCGCATCCCCCACGCTGTCCTGGCAGGACTGTTGCTGAAAGTTGGGTTTGATATTATTGACTGGAGTTTTATTCGACGGGCCCATCGCCTATCGTTTAAGGCAACGGGGCTCATGTACTTAGTGTTGCTGTTGACCGTCTTTGTAGATTTGGTGACGGCGGTGGTGGTAGGCGTTTTTATTGCCAACATTCTTACTGTTAAGCGCCTCACCGATTTGCAGAGCAGCAATATTCAAGCTATCAGCGATCCAGCCTCTGCGACCCATCTGAGTCGAATAGAACAGGATTTATTAACTCAGTTTCAGGGAGATATTCTACTCTTTCAGTTTGGCGGCGCACTGAGCTTTGGCGCGGCAAAAACGATGACCCAACGCATGACCATTGTCAAAAACTATCAGGTTTTAGTCTTAGATCTGAAGGAGGTTCCTAGTATTGGGGTAACTGCAGCCTTGGCGATGGAAACGATTGTGGCCGATGCTGTCAAGTTTCAGCGCCACGTTTTTTTGGTGATGGCACCAGGACAACCCCGGCAGCGCCTTAAAAAGTTAGACCTCCATCGACTTCCCCAGGTTTATCTCTTAGAGAACCGTGATGAAGCGTTGCAGATGGCTGTAACCTTGTTGAAGGAGCGATCGCCTTCTTGCTACATCCGGCGTCGTGATGGGGAACCATGAATCTTTTGTGCGTGCCCTCGTTTTGAGCAGTAGGTGAACTCAATTCAATGAACCTAAATTGTCGGGTTTCAGCTACGCTCAACCCTCTTCTCATCAATATGAGGTTGGCTGGCATACTCCCGGTCACTCTGAGCTAGCCGAAGGATAGGAGATGGGCCGCAACCGCTCAGCCCCCATCAGCCCAAACGGTCGTATCGCCGTTATAGATTGCTGTTAGGCGTAGCCGTAAGGCATCGTCTCGCACGTCGTTGCGCGATGCTGCCGCTCATACATCTACCCATTCATCAGGATTTTCTAGTCATAGCGTCATCGACCACAGGTTCTTGAATACTTAAAGACACCCACGAGTTGTAATGAACATGCTGTATATAGCTTGATCAATTGAGCCTAAATTGGTCAAGCTCCTGATCAAAATGGAAAATGCTGCCAAGTTGTTGAGACTGGTGCAGCCACGCTTGAATTGTTGAGGCAGAGCAAGGCTATCGTCCAAGATGTTCAGAGGGGCACCCTGCAAAATAGTTAGGTGCTTAACTATTTTGTGTAAAACTAGATACAAATTCTACCTTAGATGTTCTCTACAATAGCCCTAGTAACTCTGTCATTCTCTGAGAAATTAAGTCACCTGCTATGGCAACTTAAGCCGTTGAATGTCTTAGATGTAGGCGGTGCTTGCGATAGCTGAGTGCAAGTAAGTTTTGTACCCAGCAGCACTTGGGGGAACGATGTCCTCAAGCTGATTGCTCATACATGCAAGAAACACTAACTGGAGCTTAAACATGTCTTACCACGGCGATATTTCTTCCAGCGATGACGCAGTTGGCGTTGCAGTCGTTAATTACAAAATGCCTCGGCTGCATACCAAAGACGAGATCATCGCAAACTGCAAGAACATTGCATCCATGATTGATGGGATGAAGTTGGGGTTGCCCGGTATGGATCTGGTGATCTTTCCAGAATACTCCACCCACGGCATCATGTATGACCCTAAGGAAATGATGGAGAATGCGGCATCGATTCCTGGGCCAGAAACAGATATTTTCGCAGAAGCCTGCATTCGCAATAAAGTGTGGGGCGTCTTCTCCCTAACCGGCGAGCGCCATGAGGATCATCCCAATAAGGTACCCTACAACACCTTGATCTTGATGAATGACCAGGGTGAGATCGTGCAAAAGTATCGCAAGATTATGCCTTGGACGCCCATCGAAGGTTGGTATCCAGGTAACTGCACCTATGTTTCGGATGGGCCGAAGGGTCTAAAGATTAGCTTGATCATTTGTGATGATGGTAATTATCCAGAGATTTGGCGCGACTGTACCATGAAGGGTGCAGAGCTGATTATCCGCTGTCAGGGCTATATGTACCCGGCGAAGGATCAGCAGGTGATGGTGTCTAAGGCCATGGCTTGGATGAATAATGTCTACGTTGCGGTTGCCAATGCCTCAGGATTTGACGGCGTCTATAGCTACTTTGGGCATTCCGCTGTCGTTGGTTTTGATGGGCGCACCTTGGGTGAATGTGGTGAGGAAGAAAACGGCATTCAGTACGCGGCGCTGTCGAAGTTTGCCATCCGCGACTTCCGTAAGAATTCTCAGTCTCAGAACCATCTCTTCAAGCTGCTACACCGTGGCTACACTGGTATGATCAACTCCGGAGACGGTAGCGAGGGGATGGCGGAATGTCCCTATCAGTTCTACCGCGACTGGGTTCTTGATCCGAAGAAGGTGAAGGAAAATGTAGAGGCTCTAACCCGACCAACGGTAGGTACTGAAGAATGTCCCATTGAGGGGCTACCGACCAAGACGGTGCCAGTGCCTGCCCAAAAGGCCCAAACATCTCCTGTATCAGTTTCGACCAACGGCTAGTCGATTCAACAGCATCCTGACGATCCAACACGTTACCTACTCCGTAGTCAAGAATCTTGGCTACGGTTTTTTTGCTTGATCGTCTAATTTGAGGTGTTGCTGAACTGGGAGATGAACCTCTAGCTACAGGATCTGAACCTCCCTGCAACATGCTGGGAAATCATTCCGCCATTCAGCAACGCCTAATCTGACAGCTTGTCTAGACCTCCTGGTTGACTGACAAATCTTTTTGCCTAGGCTGGGTTGAGCAACGTCAAACCCA
>RECH01000298.1 GCA_007694125.1 Leptolyngbya sp. DLM2.Bin15 | reverse complement strand
ACCATCCAGCGATGGATCAACACGGGGACGGTTTGTTCTAAACCAATGCCCAACTGGGAGCTATTGGCGGGCAAGATCATCAGGTCATAGGGCGTCCAGATCGACGTGAATTGGATGTCCTTGAGTTGATGGGCATCTGCATTGAGCGATCGCAGAAAGGTGCTGTTGTAGCTCAGTTGCTGACCGCCAACCGTGGGCCAAGCATTGCCCGTGAGGGTGCCGCGATGGGGAGCTGATAGGGTAATGAAACGCTGGACGCGGGCCAGTCCACCCAAGCGCTGCAGGTAGTAGCGGCCGACAATGCCGCCCATGCTGAACCCCACCAGGTCGAAGGGTTGATCCGGAGCGATCGCTTCCTCTACATACTGGGCCACCTGCTGGGCCAGATCTTCCAGCGGCGCAGTGCCTAAGTTGGGGGACATATCCAAAGCGTGAACGGACCAGCCCTGCTGAGTCAACTGCTGCCGCATGGTTGTAAAAATCTGCTGCTTATCAAAAATGCCGTGGAGCAGTACCACCGGATTGCGATCGCCCATCTGTCCTCCTCTGCCTAGATGTTTCACTAGGATGACTGCCTGTTCACTGACTATCTGTATCAGCTATGTTCAGTGTAGAAGTCTGTCAGAGCTTTGGCACCAGCACCCGGACGCTTTGGCAACTGACTCTATCCCCTAGGCGAAAACGCTAGGATTGACCTTGAAGCCTGAGGAACTTGTGCAGGATAATAGGGCGATACAACCTGTACACTGGATGGAATGGCTCGCAGGCCCACCCTGATGCCCATAGTCAGACGCTAGGGCTCGGGGAACGGATCACCTAGAGCCCGTGAGTGAATTAGCAAACCCAATCTCCTGCAGCGATCGTGACAGCACCCGGCAGCTATAAAGACACCGTCAATCTTCCTAAGACCGAGTTCAGTATGCGGGCGAACGCGACCCAGCGTGAACCAGAACTCCAACAGTTTTGGGCAGACCATAACACCTATCGCACCCTGGCTGAGCAAAATCCGGGGGAACCCTTCACTCTGCACGATGGGCCGCCCTACGCCAACGGTACGTTGCACATGGGGCACGCGCTCAACAAAATCCTGAAGGATGTTATCAATAAGTATCAACTGCTGAATGGCCGCAAAGCTCGCTACATTCCCGGCTGGGACTGTCACGGCTTGCCCATTGAGCTGAAGGTGCTTCAGGAGATGAAGCCGGAGGAACGGCGATCGCTCACTCCCATTGAGCTGCGGCGCAAGGCCAAGACTTGGGCCCTAGCGCAGGTGGAGCAGCAGCGGGAAAGCTTTAAGCGCTATGGCGTCTGGGGTGACTGGGATCAGCCCTACCTCACGCTCCTACCCGAATACGAAGCGGCGCAAATTGGCGTCTTTGGGCAGATGGTGCTCAAGGGCTATATTTACCGAGGGCTGAAGTCGGTGCATTGGAGCCCTAGTTCGCGGACGGCGCTGGCGGAGGCGGAACTGGAATACCCTGAAGGGCATACCTCTCGCAGTATCTACGCGGCGTTCCCCATGGTGTCGGCGGCAGACTCGGCCCAGGCGATCGCTCCCTATATCGATCAGCTAGGCGTGGCCATCTGGACAACGACACCTTGGACAATTCCTTCTAACCTAGCTGTGGCGGTGAACCCAGAGCTGACCTACGCGGTGGTGGCCGTCGAGGGGGGAGCGATCGCCTTCCCATATCTCCTCGTTGCCAAGGATTTGGTGGAGCGGCTGGGGCAACTGCTGGGCGCAAGGTTGACGGTGAAAGCGGAACTTCCCGGTAAGGCGCTGGAGTTTTCCACCTACCACCATCCCCTGTTCGATCGCGATAGCCCCATTGTCATCGGTGGCGACTATGTGACCACAGAATCGGGGACGGGACTGGTGCATACCGCGCCGGGCCATGGTGTAGACGACTTTAACGTGGGTCAGCGCTACGGTCTAGACGTGCTTTGCCCCGTGGATGAAGGCGGCATCTTCACCGCAGAGGCGGGGCCCTTTGAGGGCTTGAATGTGCTCAAGGATGCCAATGAGGCGGTGATCAAGGCGTTGGTGGACGCCAAGTCCCTGCTGAAGGAAGAAGCCTACGTCCACAAATATCCCTACGACTGGCGCACCAAAAAGCCGACGATTTTCCGCGCTACAGAGCAGTGGTTTGCCTCCGTGGAAGGGTTCCGGGACGAGGCGCTGGCGGCCATTAAAGACGTGCGCTGGATTCCTGCCCAAGGCGAAAACCGCATCACCCCCATGGTGAGCGATCGCAGCGACTGGTGTATTTCGCGCCAGCGTACCTGGGGCGTGCCAATTCCCGTCTTCTACCACATCGAAACCGGCGAGGTGTTGCTGAATGCAGACACCATCGCCCATGTGCAGGCGCTGTTTGCTGAGCATGGATCCGATGTGTGGTGGGAATGGGACGTAGCCGACTTGCTGCCAGAAGCCTACCGCGCCCAAGCCGATCAGTATCGCCAGGGCATGGACACCATGGACGTCTGGTTCGACTCCGGTTCCTCCTGGGCCGCCGTGGCCATGCAGCGGGAAGGGCTCAGCTACCCGGTGGACATGTACTTAGAAGGATCGGATCAGCATCGAGGCTGGTTCCAGTCGAGCCTGTTAACCAGCGTGGCGACGAATGGTCATGCGCCCTACAAAACTGTCCTGACCCACGGCTTTGCCCTGGATGAACAGGGACGGAAGATGAGTAAATCCCTGGGCAATATCGTCGATCCAGCGATCGTGATCAACGGCGGCAAAAACCAAAAGCAGGATCCGCCCTACGGTGCAGACGTATTGCGCCTCTGGGTGTCGTCGGTGGACTATTCCTCCGATGTGCCCATTGGGAAAACCATCCTCAAGCAAATGGCGGATGTTTACCGCAAGATTCGCAATACATCGCGATTTTTGCTCGGCAACCTCCACGACTTTGACCCAGCCAAAGACGCCGTCGCCTACGACCAGCTCCCTGAGCTGGATCGCTACATGCTGCATCGGATTAGCGAAGTCTTTACCGACGTCACCGACGCCTTCGAGAGCTTCCAGTTTTTCCGTTTCTTCCAAACGGTGCAAAACTTCTGCGTGGTGGATCTATCCAACTTCTACCTCGACAGCGCCAAGGATCGGCTATACATCAGCTCCGACCAAGCCCTGCGCCGTCGCAGTTGTCAAACCGTGTTGGCGATCGCTCTGGAAAATCTGGCGAAAGCGATCGCTCCGGTGTTGTCCCACATGGCTGAAGACATCTGGCAGTTTTTGCCCTATCCCACCGCCCACACGTCGGTGTTTGCCGCCGGCTGGGTTCAGCTCGATCCGCAGTGGAAGCAGCCCGAGCTAGCCAAGACCTGGGTGGAACTGCGCCGCATTCGTGACGAGGTGAACCGGGTTCTAGAAACAGCGCGATCGGACAAGGCGATCGGCTCATCCCTGGAAGCCAAGCTGTTGCTCTATGTTGCCGATGGGGATCTCCAGCAAGCGATGGCGGCGCTCAATCCCACGAGCCTAGAGGGCAATGGGGTGGATGAACTGCGCTACCTATTTCTTACCTCCCAGGTGGAGATCTTAGACTCCCCCGCCGCGCTCACGGGCTTGAAGTACAGCAGTCAGTCGGATGCCCTAGGCATTGGCGTCACGGATGCGGACGGAGAAAAGTGCGATCGCTGCTGGAACTACTCAACCCACGTGGGCGAGTCGGCAGACCATCCGCTCCTTTGTGAACGCTGCGTGCCGGCCCTAGAGGGGAACTTTTAGGGCCTGTGGTCTTGCCACCGAGAACATTTTTATACAACTGTCCGGATCGATGCTCTATCCCTGGAAGATTGAAGTGGTAGATGCACCCTGATTTAAACCCCCGCCCTTGCAACACAAGGGTTTGGGGTTTTTTATTGCCCAAAAAATGGGGTTCTAGGGAGCGATCGCCTCCCGTGCCACTATCGATACAGGTCTGAACGGGTGACAAGGCAGCTCAAAATCATGCCGGACTGAACGTTGAGACCATGGAGAGGACAAAAAAATAGAGAGCCTCAGTATAGCTCCCCTCAATCAATATAATCCCCACATTCTCCCAAACCACCCTGCACGCTCACCAGTGAAACCCAGTACTTGATCTTGGAATTGTTGTTGTTATTGCTACAAGCTCATCATCAGGTCAAACGTTCGGCGTTAGCTAGCACCCTGAAAGGGGAACAACGTTGCGCCGTCTACCAGGTGTGGCAGGCTAGGGATGCAGTTGCCTGAGGATCACCTGTAGGCGATCGTAGTCGTCTTTCAACAAAATACTGAGGGTGCGGCCAACCTGCACCAGCCAGTCGCGATCGGCTTGGCGGACGCTATAAATCTGCCGAATGGAGGCAGCAATCAGGGCATCAACCGGGGTGTTGTTGAGGTCGAGGAGCGATCGCAAAAAGTCGAGGCGATCGGTGAAGCTGATGATCTCCTCGGGTTGGCAGTAGTACACCGCTTGGTGGACTTGGGGCGGGCGCGGCGGTAGGTATTGGTAGGTAACAGTGGCGGGGCGCTTGCCGTTGGTGGTTTGGGGCGGTTGGAAGCCGACCAAGGCAGCGTTAAACTCGGTTTTGAGCATGGCAAAAATCTGAGGCTGCTGCTCTCGTAGCTCTTGCAGCGATAGCCCCAAGGCCCGGGCCCGGTGGACGGAGTCGATGGGGCTGGTGGTGGCATGGTACACCACGGCGTAGATTTGGTTGCCAGATTCTTCGTCCATGGCCTTTACCCAACTGCCGAAGGGTGGCATGGCGGGAAAGCTGAGGTCATCCGGGTCAAGGCACTGGGCCAGGAATTGCGTGGTTGACGTTTCGACCACTTCTGCAAAGTGACCCGGTGTGCGTTGCTGGGTAGCAAATTGGGGGAGAGGCAGGCGCATAGTGGGGAATGTTGAGGGGCGATCGCGTCTTGGGCCATGGGGGCGATCGCTCAGACCACCCCAATCATACTGAATGGCTAGACATTTGGCGATTGTTGCCGATTCCCCTCAATTCACCTAGCCCAGTCTATTTCTTGCGTCCGGCAGTTGCATCCACAGCTTCAAGTTCAGATAGGGTAAACGTTACAAGTTTGTCCCAGTTGCCACCTTCAAAGAGTACAGCGGCCTTGCCATCACTGATGCGCTGCACTAAGCCTTGAAATCCATAGTAGGTATCATCAAGATTGGTGACCCGAACGGCTGATCCAGGAAAAATCATGGTGTGTCTAGACCTTTAAAGTAGCGTTTCTATCATTCAATGTAGACGATTCTAGGACGAGAGCGATCGAGGCATTGGATCGCTCCTCGTGTGGTAAGTAGGGGGACTCAATGCAATGCATCTACGTTGCCGAGTTTCGACTCCGCTCAAACCTCCTCTAGGAGTTGGAGCGACGTTGCCGAGTTTCGATGTCGCTCAACCCTCTTCTTATCAGGATTTGAGCAGTAAGGGACGTTGAAATGCTTGCCAATTGTTACGTCCTCCCACGTCCTCAAAATCGTAGACGCTGACTGCGATGGTTGGCAATGGATTCCACCAGACCTAGGGCTATAAAGTTCGTGAGCAGCGCCGATCGCCCATAGCTAACCCACGGGAGCGGAATGCCGGTGACAGGCGCTAAGCCAATCGTCATGCCCACATTAACGAGCACCTGGAAAATGATCATGGATAAGACGCCAATGGCAATCAAGGAGCCGAAGTTATCCTTGGCGTTTTGAGCAATAATCACCAACCGTAGGCAGATTAGCCAGAAGGCGACAATCAGCACCATGCAGCCAATGAAGCCGAGTTCTTCACCGACGGCGGAGAAAATGAAGTCGGTGTGTTGTTCTGGAATGAAGCTGAGCTGGGTTTGAGTACCCTGGTTCAACCCACGTCCCCATAACTGTCCGGAACCAATGGCAATGCGCGATTGAATCAGGTGATAGCCACCGCCCAGGGGGTCTTTATCAGGATCCAGAAATAGGATGAGTCGATCTTTTTGGTAGTCTTTCAAAAAGCCCCAGAGCACTTGCCCCAAGCCACCGGAGACGAGGTTGACGACGGTGGCCCCCAAGGCTCCGAAGAAAGACCAAGGCAGGGTACGCCAGCCAATGATACCCATGGCCACAACCCAAATGACCCAGACGGGAAACGACACATTGAAGAGAATAGCGGCAACTAGGGGAGAGACGAGCAGCACCAGCCAGCCTGGGTTAGCGTTGCCCCAGTAGAGCATTCCCAGGGTGATGGCTCCAAACACAAGGGATGTCCCAAGATCAGGCTGGATAAACACAATGCCCCAAGGCACAGCAATCACGGCTAGGGCTTTGATCATCATGGACAGCGTGGAGGCGGTACGTTCATGCAGAATGCCCGCCATGGTGATAATGGCTCCTACTTTGGCAAATTCGGAGGGTTGGATGTTGAAACCACCGATGGTAATCCAGCGCTGCGCACCTAGGGCCTCGGTACCCATGAACATCACCGCTAACAAAGAAATATTGGTGATCAGGTAGACCAGCCAGTACCACTGGATGAGGTTGTCATAGCGCCAGCGGGCCATAATCATGACGATCAGTAAGCCGATGCCGCCAATCACCCAGTGTTGCCACCAGTCCGTTAGTCCTTCACTCAGCTCCGTGCTGCGAATGACGACACCAGCAAAAAGAGTCATGCCGGTCACAATAATCAGCAACAGCCAGTCCATATCCTGCCAAGGCTGGATGATGCCTCGTAGGCTGAAGCGCTTTGAGATGGTCTTATACGTCATAAAGGGTTGAGAGTGACAGAGGAGCAGGGCGGCGATCGCGTGTTAGATCGCTCAGACTAATCTTCACAGGCAAAGCTAAGCACTCAGGGCAGCTACAGAAACTCGGGCAGCAACCTGTTGCGTGATGGCGGTCAAGGCCTTGGCAGAGGCAGACTCGGGAGCTGCGAGCACAATGGGAATGCCGCGATCGCCCCCTTCGCGAACAGCCGGTTCAAGGGGCACGCAACCCAGCAGGGGCACCCCGAGTTCTTGGGCCGTTCTTTCGCCGCCACCGGAGCCAAAGATGTCGTATTGGCGATCGGGTAGGTCGGGGGGAATGAAGTAGCTCATATTTTCCACGATGCCGATGACGGGCACATTGAGCTGTTGGAACATTTTCAGACCGCGCCGGGCGTCGCTGAGGGCAACGGGTTGGGGCGTGGTGACAATGACGACGCCGGCCATGGGAACGGCTTGGGCCAGGGTAAGCTGGGCGTCGCCGGTGCCGGGGGGTAGATCAACAATCAGGTAGTCCAACTCGCCCCACTGCACTTGGTAGAGGAATTGACGGATGATGCCGTTGAGCATGGGGCCACGCCACACCACCGGCTGATCGCGATCGATCAAGAAGCCCATGGAGGCAACTTTGATGCCGTGGTTAAACGCAGGCGCGAGGACATCACCCTGGGGGCTGGCCTGCACCATCACCTTAGCGTCAGATAGACCCAGCATAATTGGGGCATTGGGGCCATAAATATCGGCATCCAGAAGACCAACGGTGGCCCCGGCAGCGGATAGGGCAGCGGCGATGTTGACGGCAACGGTGCTTTTCCCCACGCCCCCTTTGCCACTGGAGACGGCGATGATGTTGCGAACGCCGTCGATGCCTTGGCGATCGGGAAGGGACTTTTGCTGGGGCGTTTCGGCGGTGACGTCTACGTCGATAGTTTCCACACCGGGCAGGGTTTTAATCGCAGCTTTGCATTCATCTACGATAAATTCCCGTAGGGGGCAGGCGGGGGTGGTCAGCACCAAGGTAAATTTCACCTGTCCTTGGTCGATGGCAACATTGCGGATCATGTTGAGTTCGACCAGGCTCTTTTGTAGTTCGGGGTCTTGTACGGGGCGCAAAACCTCTAAAACAGACTGAGCATCAAGCGTTTCAGGCATTGTGTTCTCCAAGCTCGGCGGGCGATCGCCCATGGCTAGCAATCACCCCATGATACGGTTCTTAATGATCAATCTTAACGCTAGGGGCGATCGCTCTCTCAAGGGACTGTCGATGGTTAGCATATGGCTTCGGCTTATGGCGGATCTTGGCGTAGCTAGATCCGGTCGCTGTACCGAATTGAGCGATTGCATCAGCGATTAGATCAGGGTGCTTAGCCTTGATTCATGCGCTGGGTGAGGATGAGTTCAGCGATCGCCAAGTCAACCGGGGTAGTGACTTTGAGGTTGGTATCCTCGCCCATGACCACCTGCACCGATCGCCCACATTGCTCGAAAAGAGCCGCATCATCGGTTACTTCCCAGCCGTTGCGCTGGCCTTCGGCATGGCAAGCTTTTAGGTCATCCACATGGAAACCTTGGGGCGTTTGGGCGGCCCAGAGCTGGTGGCGATCGGGTGTGTCGAGGATGAGCTGAGAGCCGGGGTCAACCACCTTGATCGTATCCTTGACCGGGATGGCAGCAATCAGCCCGGCATGGGCTTGCAGGGCCTCTGCACAGCGATCAAACAGGTCGGGGGTGGCCAAGCAGCGGGCTCCATCGTGGATGAGGACACGGTCGGCGATCGCCGGCAGGGCTTTGAGACCGTTGTAAACCGATTCTTGGCGAGTATTGCCACCGGGGATGAAGTGGACGAGTTTGAGGATATCAAGCTGGGTGGCGATCGCCTTAAACTCTGGCCAATCATGGGCTTGGCCAATAATGCCAATCCAGTGAATGGAGCGAGCGGCGATCGCGGCCTTAAGAGTCCAGGCAAGAATCGGGTCTCCCAAAAGCGGTAGGAGTAGTTTGTTGCGATCGCTGCCCATGCGCCGCCCTGATCCGGCGGCCGGAATGAGTAAATACACGGCTTGTGTTCAGTCCTCCTATGACAACGAGACGTATAACGTGAAGCTGCAAAATCCATTGCAAAATTCCTACAACCCAGCCCCCTCTAAAGAAGTTTTCTAAGGATGGAGCAGGATTGAGCAATATTCCCCCCTATCTTCCCCTAAAATAATGAGCGGAATAAGCGTAATGAAACATTCTTATGCGAGTAGTAGCTCTTGTCCCTGGCGGGATTGGCGATCAAGTTTTGTTTTTCCCGACCTTGGACAGCCTCAAGCGAACCTACCCCCATGCTGTGATTGACGTGGTGGTTGAACCCCGCGCCAAGGCAGCATACCGGGTTTGCAAGTCTGTGAACGATGTATTGCTGTTTGACTTCAAAGATCGAAACAGTCCGGCTGACTGGGCAAATTTGCTCGGTGTGATTCGCGATCGCTACTACGATGTTGCTATTTCTTTAGGGCAACGCTGGGGAGTTGGTTTTCTCCTCTGGCTGACGGGGGTGCCCAGACGCCTCAGTTATGAAAGTACGGCCTCTTGGCTGTTGACCGATCCGGTGCCGCTCAACGAAGAGCAGTACGCAGCTCATATGTACCATGATCTGCTCCAAGGCTTGGGAATTGACCAGCCCTGTCCTCCTCTATCCATTCAATTGCCGAAGGCGGATATTGAATGGGCAGAAGCGGAGCAAAAACGCCTGGGTCTCGGTTCTGGCTATGTGATGATCCACGGTGGATCGAGCAAGCTGGCGCTGACGAAGGGAATTGACAAGATCTATCCAGTGGAAAGCTGGCAACATGTCATCCAAGATGTGCGGAAGCGCCAGCCCGATCTACCGATTGTGATTGTGCGTGGGCCAGACGATCAAGACTGGGTGGATGCTTTGCTCAGTGGCGTCCCAGACCTGAAGGTAACGTCTCCCGCAGACATTGGTAAGCTGTCGGCGATGATTGCCGGAGCCAACCTAATGCTCTGCACGGATAGCGGGCCAATGCATTTAGCGATCGCCCTCCAGGTCTACACGCTGGCCTTGTTTGGCCCAACGGAGCCAGCCAAGCTGATGCCCAAGAGCGATAAGTTCAAAAGCATCAAGTCGCCGACGGGTAAAATGTCTGACATTACCCCGGAGGCAGTGCTCAAGCTACTCTGGGGTGAGTAGAGCTGTCGTTAAGTGAGTGGATCGGTGCCTTGAAGTCCAATGTATCGTCGTTGCGTCCGGCGGTGTTTTTAGATCGCGATGGCGTTCTCAACATCGAAGCGGGCTATATTCATCTCCTCGAAGATTTGAACCTTGTACCAGGGGCAGCCCAAGCGGTGCGGCGATTCAACGATCGAGGTCTTTTTTGCTGTCTAGTCTCCAACCAGTCTGGCCCCTCCCGGGACTATTACCCGCGCAGTCATGTAGAGGCGTTGCACGATCGCCTCTGTCGGCTGTTGTGGGACGAGGCAGGGGCGAAGCTAGATGCACTCTACTATTGCCCTGACCTCAGCCCGCCGGAAGGGGGAACGGTGGTGGAATTTACCCGTTGGACAACGTGGCGCAAGCCAAATACGGGAATGCTGGTGGCGGCGGCCTGGGAGCATGGGCTGGATATTCGCCGCAGTTTTATGGTGGGAGACAAGGCGACGGACGTAGATCTGGCGCACAATGCCGGATGTACGGGGATTTTGGTGCAAACAGGCTATGGCGATCGCGTTCTCCGGGGAGAGTATCAACACGAGACGCAGCCGGACTATATTGCCGATGATCTACCCATGGCGGCCGACTGGATTTTGCAACAGGGGGGCGATCGCTTTTTTGTGGACTAGAGGGCGATCGCTCAGATTGCTCATAAAAGCTTAATGAACTCCTCGCCGCAAGCGGACAGGATCGTTCCTTCGAGACAGTCAAAGCCAACATTGGCTACGACTGAGGGATGGGTTGTGCAGGTGTATGGCAGTCATCACCGTTTGCTTTGGGTATGATAATCCTCCCACGGTGAATCCTTGTGATCGGTTGCGGCGTTGGTTGGCTGCTTGCAGTCATGAGGTATTAGTTCATTGCAAGGGTTTTGCATGGGGCGATCATGTCTTATTAGAGGGCGATCGCTAATTTCATGACTAAAGCTAAGGAAGCTGTGTAGCTGACTCAAAAGTTGATCTCTCAGACCTTTGCTGCCCGAATGAGGAATCCTGACTATTTATCTGCTCACGTAGCTCATGCTATAACGTATCGCATCGACTAGGCATATCGCCTTAATTCCTATCTTTCAAAGCCTGACGAAATTTTGGCGATGCCGTATGTACACCATTGAATTGCCAGCTTCCACGCAACTCCAAAATAGCTGGCTTTTAGTCTCTAAGGGATTATCTTATCCCTAGATCCAGAGGTCTAACAGTTCAGATCAGCAATTGACCAGATCCTTGCACCTTACCCAAGCGGTCTTGATCAATCCACTGCACCCAAATGGTTAGACGGCACTGTCCACACTGAGCTTACCTACTTCATAACGAAGTTCAGCCATGCCAGTGCCGATTTGGCGCACCGACATCAGACGCAGGGTTGGGCTCAGCACTCGGCGTGGGAACAGTTGCTTACCTTTGCCTAAAGTGGCCGACCCAACCTGGATAATCAGCTCATCCAAAAGCCCGGCATCATGAAACTGCCCTGCCAAGTCACCGCCTCCCACAATCCAGATGTTCTTACCCTCTGCAGCTGTCCGCATTTCATAGTGAACTTGGCGCACATCCCCTTTTACAAATCGGATATTGGCACCCTCGATGACTGGAAGCCTGCGACTGGTGAATACCCAGACAGGCTGAGTGTATGGCCACGATGATCCGGTCTCAGCAGCAACCTGATCGGCGTTGCAAACCATCCACTCGTAGGTAGTTGACCCCATAGCCAATGCACCTACCTTAGCGATGAACTCTGGGTAGCTGGAGTCATTCAGGTCGCCAAGCGGAAACAGCCAGTCCAAAGAGTTATCTTCGGTGGCAATAAATCCATCAAGGCTTGTGGCTGTGTAGTACTGGGTCTTCATGAATATTTTCGCTTCTGATGTCTAATCGTCCGGCTGAATAGCTACCAATAAACTCTGCTACAATGCTGACCAAGCTTGCCAGTCCGTTCAAGCCGGTTTGTTACCAGATGAGTCATAACAGCAAAGCAAAAATAACTGAGAGATTCAAGTGATTATCAGAAAGGAAACTCCATCAGATATTGAGGCAATCACCCAGTCCACAATATCTGCCTTCAAGACACTTCCAATTAGCAATCACACAGAGCAATTTATCATCAATGCGTTACGCACCGCAGGCGCATTGACGTTGTCGCTCGTGGCAGAGATCGACGAACAGGTTGTTGGGCATATCGCTTTTTCCCCTGTAACTATTTCTGACGGTTCAGAAGGATGGTATGGTCTTGGTCCCGTGTCAGTATTACCAATATATCAAAAGCAAGGCATTGGGACATCGCTTGTCAACGAGGGGTTGTCCTCGTTAAAAAATATGGGTGGACAGGGTTGTGCTCTTGTGGGTGACCCAAACTACTATCAGCGCTTTGGTTTCCGGAATGTTCCAGAACTGATTTATAAAGGAGTGCCCCAAGAGTTTTTTCTTGTCTTGCCATTTACCGAAAAGATTCCCCAAGGACTTGTTGTGTTCCATGAGGGTTTTGGGGCAAATAGCTAACTGCTGGTGAGCTTGACCAAAAATAATGGGATACAAGCCTCGCCCTTCTAGGGCGACTTTTGGTTTTGAATATACTGCTTGAGAACTTCCAGTGGGGCACCTCCAACTGATACTGCAAAATGGCTTGGACTCCACAAACTTACTCCATGCGGCTTGGCGTGTCCTGCCTGTCCATACCGCCTGCTGGACACACCTTTAAGAGTGTTCACAATTTGAGAAATAGACAACTTTGGCGGGTACTCAATCAAGATGTGAACATGATCGGTCTCTCCGTTAAATTCCAGGAGTTGAAAGTTCATCTTTTTGGCAACCGTCCTAAAGGATTGATGAATCGTTTCCAGACCCGAATCATCCAGCACAGCTTTGCGGTACTTGGTTACAAAAATCAGGTGCGCTTTCAGGTCTGAAACGCTATGTCTTTCCCTGCGGTACATGGTTGATTTTGCTTGCCGACCAATTTATAATAGCATCATGAAATCACGCTATCAGTACAGAATCTATCCTACCGACCAACAGCGCATCGAGTTAGCCAAGCTCTTTGGGTGTTGCCGTGTAGTGTGGAATGATGCACTGGCATTGTGCAAGCGGTCTGAGAAGCTGCCCAGCAATGCAGAGTTGCAGAAACTTTGCATTACCCAAGCTAAGAAGACGGAGGAACGGGCATGGCTGTCTGAAGTGTCCAACATCCCATTGCAGCAATCCGTTCAGGATTTAGGTGCTGCCTTCAACAACTTCTTTAAGTCCCTCAGGGGGGAGCGTAAGGGGAAGAAGGTTAACCCACCTCGGTTTAAGCGTAAAGACAATCGCCAGTCTGCGCGGTTCCGTAAAGGTGGATTCTCAATCAAGGCGGCAAAGGTTTATCTTGCCAAGACTGGGGAAATTAAAACCAAGTGGTCAAGACCGCTGCCGTCTGAACCCTCTTCCGTCACCGTGATTAAAGACCGTGCGGGTCGCTATTTTCTAAGCTTTGTGGTTGAGGTGGAACCCGTTGTTGTCCCTGCTAAAAACGAGGCGGTTGGCGTTGATCTGGGAATCAAAACCTTTGCCGTCCTTAGCACTGGAGAAAAGGTTAACTCCCCAGATTACTCAGCCCTGGAACGCAAAGTCAGGCGAGAACAGCGTAAATTGTCACGACGAGACAAGGGGTCAAAACGAAGAGAGCGGGTTCGCTTGCGGATTGGCAAACTGAAGGCGAAGGTGTCTGATACGCGAAAAGACTTTCTGCATAAGTTGTCTACCAAGCTGAATCGGGAAAACCAACTGATTTGTTTGGAAGACTTGAATGTGTCAGGACTGCTGAAAAATCGTAAACTGAGCCGCGCTATCTCACAGGCAGGGTGGCGAGAGTTCAGGGTGTTGAATGAGGCAAAGTCTAACAAGTATTGTCGGGAAACTCGCATCATTAGCCGATGGGAGCCGACTAGCCAATACTGTGCTGATTGTGGCTACCGCTGGGGCAAGTTAGATCTCTCTGTTCGAGAAATCGTTTGCTTGGGATGCGGCAAGTTGCAAGACCGAGACGACAACGCCTCACGCAACATAGAAAACGTCGGGGTAGGGCATATCCACGACGCTAAACGGACAGGGAGGGAGTGTAAGACCCCAGTTGGGGCAGTTCCCGTTGAACTGTTCACCGAATCCCCGCTCCTTTAGGACGGGGAGGATGTCAA
>RECH01000287.1 GCA_007694125.1 Leptolyngbya sp. DLM2.Bin15 | reverse complement strand
AGTAGTCCTGATTATAGAAAATCCCCCACAGCACAACTCTACCCAAGGAGGGATTGCTAAGTCGAACTCATTACGAGTATGATATAGAAGTTCGAGAGCGATCGCTTAGGTTGGTGTTGACACCCACGCTGGTTACCAAGACCCGATCCGCTGCCCAATCCGCCGCAAGCACGGAAGAGGTTAAGGCAGGCTAGGCGATCCCTAAGATTTGCCCGATCTTTCCCGGTTCATTCACAAACGACATATCAGGAGACATAACGTATGACAGCTACGACTTCTCGCGCAACAACTGGACGCTTTTATCCCACCCGGATTGATCTGGCCATGGAGGTGCGATCGCAGGTTGCAGACTTGCTCAACAAAACTCTGGCTGCCACGTTGGATCTAAAAACTCAGACCAAGCAAGCCCACTGGAACGTCAAAGGTATGGACTTTTATCAGCTCCATGAACTGTTTGACGAAATGGCAGGCGAATTGAACGAGTATGTGGATATGGTGGCCGAGCGCATCACGGCCCTGGGGGGCACCGCGTTGGGCACAGCCCGCATGGCGGCGAGCAACTCCATCCTGCCCGAATACCCCACAGAGATTGTGGAAGGCGTTGAGCATGTGACGGCGTTGGCTGAACGATTTGCCCTCTATGCTGCCCATGTGCGGGAAGCGATCGACATCACCGACAATGCGGGTGATGCCGACACCGCCGATCTCTATACCGAAATCTCCCGCACCATCGACAAGCGCCTCTGGTTCCTCGAAGCCCATTTGGTGAACAAGGGTAGTCTTGCCTAGGCTGACCAGCCACTAAGGTTGAGTTAGCTTCCTGATTGACGGACAAAGCTCCTGCGATCTTGATTCTCACGTAGGTTGGGTTAGCGTCAGCGTGACCCAACGGAATCTAAGCTGGTACTGGGTTTGACGTTGCTCAACCTAGCCTAGGCAAGAAGATTTGTCAGTCAACCAGGTTTTCACAGACTAGCGCCTACTCCTCTAATCTGGGGAGTGGGCGTTTTGCGATGATGATTTCTAGGGTGTATGAACTCTATGACCTTTCAACTTGGCTCACTTCAAGAGTCGGATGCTGCTCAATTTAATGCCTTGGTCTATCAATGTTTTGTGACCCCGGTTGATCGTGAAGCCCGCTATCTTCAGCGGATTGGGCTAGACAATATGCGGGTGTTGCACCAGGGATCGCAGCTTGTGGGCGGGCTGGCAACCCTGCCGATGGGACAGTGGTTTGGAGGCAAGCTGGTTCCCATGGTGGGGATTGCGGCGGTGTCGGTGGCTCCAGAATGGCGCGGGCAAAGGGCCGCGTTGGTGCTCATGCAAGAGACGTTGCGGGAGCTACAGGATCGCCATGTACCCATCTCGACGCTGTATCCAGCCGTGCAGCGTCTTTATCGTCAGGTGGGCTATGAGCAAGGCGGTACGCGCTATCGGTGGCATATCGATTGCGATCGCATCCGGGTGACTGATCCGCCCTTGCCGGTGAGTCCCATGGCGGTTGATATAGACAGGCTGCGATCGCTCCAGCAGCAGCAGGCTGCCTATCACAGCGGCCATCTTGATCGCGCCCCAGTTCTCTGGAACGACCTCCTCGACATGTCGAAACAAGCGCTTTTCCTCTATCAGTTTGGCCCCACGGATCAGCCCCAGGGCTACGTAGCATTTCACCAAGGTCGTCAAGGCGATCGCTCCCAACTTGATGTAGTAGATTGGGTGGTCACCAGTCCCGCTGCTCTGAAAACGCTCTGGGCTTTTCTGGGCTCCCATCGATCGCAAATTGATCAAGTGCAGTGGCGCAGTGGATTAATTGATCCGCTCGCCCTGGGGTTGCCAGACCAGGAGGCCAGACCAGGGGATGGCGATCGCTGGATGGTGCGCATTGTCGATGTTGTGCGGGCTTTAGAATGTCGCGGCTATCCCCTAGACCTCACGGCGGATCTCTACCTCACGGTGCAGGATGATCTATTGTCGGCTAATACCGACACCTTCCGGCTCGCCGTCGCCAACGGGCAAGGACAGGTGACCCGTCAGGCAGGGGAGGGGCTGTCGCTCTCAATTCAGGGGCTGGCAGCGCTTTATACCGGTCTATTTTCTCCAACCCAACTACGCTGGATGCGCTGGTTGGAGGGGAGTGATCAGGCCGTAGCGATCGCCACCCAGATGTTTGCCACCGGTTCTCCCTGGATGCCCGACTTCTTCTAGGTGTGGCACTGATTGCCGGAAGAACAGCGGCTTCTGTCCGTTCGGAGTATACTTTATGCAAGTTAGCCTAGATCTAACATGTTGTCCTTGCTAGTCAACCGGTGACAAGACTTGGCATGAGGCTGTAGCTCTAACTCACCAAAGCTTATCGTCCCTTGCAACCTGGAACGTGATTGCAATCCCTATGGCAGATCCAGAGCATCTTGCTACCCTCAAAAAGGGCATTGATTTTTGGAATCGTTGGCGACAAGAATCCTGTATTTCTAAGGTTGACCTCAGTGGGGTCAACCTCAGTGAACTTAGCCTCGGCGGCATTAACTTCAGTGGAGTCGATCTATTTGAAGCGGTTCTGTTACGGGTCGATTTAAGTGAGGCGAACCTCAGCCGCGCTAATCTCACTGGAGCCCAGCTTTTAGCGGCGGATCTCAGTGCTGCTAATCTCAGCCGTGCCAACCTCACCTATGCCCAACTGGGGGCGGCGGATCTCAGTGAAGCCAACTGTAATCGCGCCATTTTCCATGGGGCGGATCTCAGTGCCACCGATCTCAGTGATGCCAACCTCAGCCGTGCCGTGTTGACGGAGGCAGACTTGGGGGTTGCCGACTTGACGGATGCCATTCTCAAACGGGCAGACTTAAGTAAAGCCGACCTGACTGGGGCTCGCCTCTGTAGGGCCAACCTCCACGATGCCATTTTTGAACATACGATCCTGGATAAAGCCGATTTGCGGGGTGCCAATATGCCCAGTACCGCCATTCGTTAACGCGATCGCCTTCCCGGCTCAGCCCGCTTCTCTACCCTAGAATCGCCTGAACCAGGGGAACAGCGTTGCCGGGTTATAGCTTCAGTTCATCATCTATCTTCTGTTTATGACTGTTCAAGTTCGTTTTCTGCCTGATAATATTGCGATCGCTGCCGAAGCTGGTGAACCGTTGCTGCAAGTGGCTGAACGGGCTGGCATCAGCATTCCCACCGGTTGCCTTATGGGTTCCTGTCATGCCTGTGAGGTGGAACTGGAGGACGGTCGGGTGATTTGTTCCTGTATCTCCGCTGTGCCGCCGGATTGTGCAGACTTGACCATCAACCTCATGGTAGACCCAACCTGGTAGGCTACATAAGCAGCGATCGCTTCTTTAGCAGCTCGTGGTCTGCTCAGGGTGGATAGGTAGGATGCGTGAGGCGCAGCCGCAATGCATCAAAACCTTATGGGAAGAGGGTTGAGCGGAGTCGAAACCCGGCAAGCTTCATGGAATTGAGTCCACCTACTTCGTCGAACTCACGTTGCTGCAGCTTCTCGATCGCCCGACATATATATGTTGAAAGGTTTGATGCACTATGTCTCATCTCGGACGGGGTATGCAACCGGCAGCGCCAACCTCGCCAATCCTAAGCCGGGCCGAACCAACCACCCCAAGCGCGATCGCTCTGGGTAGTAACCTGGGTGATTCCTACCAAATTCTGCAGGCGGCCTTCGATACCCTGGCCCAGACACCCCATGTGTCTCTGGTGGCCCGGTCGTCGATCTACCAAACCGCAGCGGTTGGCCCACCCCAACCTGACTATCTCAATGCCTGCGCGATTCTGGAAACCAGCTTGACCCCCGAGGCGTTGCTGAGCACCCTGTTGATGATCGAAGCCCAGTTTGGCCGCGTGCGGCGAGAGCGCTGGGGGCCACGCCTGCTGGATCTAGATTTACTGCTCTTCGGCGATCGCTGCCTGCAGACGCCGACGCTACAAATTCCTCACCCACGTATGGGCGATCGCGCCTTTGTGCTGGTACCCCTAGCCGAAATCGCTGGAGACTGGATCGATCCCGCCACCGGACAGGCGATCGCCCATCTGTTGCAGCAGTGTGGCTGCTCTGGTATCCAGCGATTTGAGGGCTAGTAGGGTGTGGTTGTGGTTGAGAGTTAGCTATGAGAGTGCAAGGGTGAATGGAGAACTACTTGAGAGCAGCCTGCTCTACCTCATTCAACCGCAGTCTCATAGCCCGTTGCCACGGCTCAACACCAAGGCGACGTACAATGTAGTCAGCGACAAACAACGACAGCCCCATGGACTTGATGCGTGCCTGGATCCGCGCTAGGCGGTCTTGCACTTGGAGCGCTTTTTTCTGCAGCGAGGACGGTGTAGGAATCTCATGGCCGCTGAGCTGATAGCCGCGCTCTACCAAGAGGTGAGCAACTTTGGCTTCCACCAACTGCACATCTTTCTTTTTCATCGTCTGCTTCCACTTCTGAGCGTAGCGAGCATCCGGGGCATCGTAGGTGGTGTAGTTTGGGTAGCTGAGCATTTGGGCGCTGTAGGATAACCCGAGAAACTGACACATTTCGGTGAGCGCTTTTTCGGGGTCTTGCAACAGCAGCTCATAGCGCACTTCAAGGTAGCGATCGCTGGTTAGCTTAGATTTGAGGGTTGTCCACAACTCTTCTGCTTCCCGCCAGCGCTCCACTCCCGTCCAAACATTGCCAGCCCAGCCCATGCTAATGCAGGATGGTGCCACATCTCTAGGATCACGGACGAGATGAATAAAGCGTGCTTTGGGCCAAATCCATAGAAGCCGATCAAAGTGACGATGCACCGTTGCACCCACCTGTTCTTTGCGATCGCGCACCTGCTTTTGTCGCATGAAGTCCGCCACTAAATCCGGGTAGCTTAACTGATGATCTATGCGCAAGTTATAGTGCTGAAAAATGCGATCGGTGTCTAGGATCTTGTAATAGTTTTGGAGATCAACCCAAGCTCCTGGTTCGGTCAAATGATCAACTATAAACTCAAACTCGCTACACCAGGCTAACTGAGGATGGCTATCCAACATTAGCCTCAGCATAGTTGTTCCGGAGCGCTCAGCCCCCACCAAAAAACAGGGAGCACTGAGAGGATCGTGATGTTTCATTGCAGACCTGTATAGGTTCAGTTTAGTGTAAGCGCATTGCTTAGAATGTCGTAAAGATGCCCGTGTTTAGCTTGTAAAAATTAGCACGGTTTGATAGTACCAGACATCCATCCTAAGAAGGATATCTATGGCTGAATCTAACTCGACTAATCCTTTAATCGATAGACGTATGAGGATGAAGTTTGTGGCAAAGAAATAGCATTTAAATTTGCACCTTAGCCACTGCAAATGCTTACCCTGACTCTGTATATCTGCACGTCATTATTAGCCTAAATATTCATAGAGCCCAATCGCAATAACACGGATGTTGCACCTCGAATTGTCAACAAACGTATGGGTATGGTGTCGCTAAGCGTATAAAGTTTGATGGAGGGCAACCGTATTTTCCGCATAGAGTCATGGGTTGAATCACCCACGGGAAGGTTGCGAGATGCCCAGGATCAGGGGGGCAGGGGTAGTCATTTAGTTATAAATATAGTACAATTGTATTCAATCGTTGTCCCTTGCTCCAGCTAGCTTAAGGTTAGCTAGGAGAGTCTGCCGAGGCAGTGGGATGGCAATGGGTGTAAAGGTGAGACTGCTTGATAGGTCTGCTTGATAGGTATAGAGACTGCTCTGATGCTCCGGCTGGCATCCCTGTCACGTCATCCTCTAAAAAGTTAGTTGAATTTACAGTGTTGTCTATTCTCTTAATCACCCTACGCTGTGGGCTGTACCGGTGAGTCAGTGTTGCTCAGTGACAGCGATCGCCCCCAGCGAAAAGCCGAGTCTTGGATGGATGAGGAGGATGAGTGGTCTTCCTGCATCAAAAAAAAATCTAGTATTCTTCTGAAGTACAGCAACCCGAAACGAGGCGCTCATGGCCAAAACTCCTGACGAAAGCTCCGAAAGACTTAAAGCTTTAAACATTACGCTGACCCAGATCGAGCGCAGCTTTGGGAAAGGCGCGATCATGCGGTTGGGCGATGCTGCCCGTATGAAGGTGGAAACCATTCCCAGTGGGGCATTGACCCTAGATCTGGCTCTAGGCGGTGGTATTCCCAAAGGGCGGGTCGTTGAGATTTATGGCCCAGAAAGCTCCGGTAAGACGACCGTAGCGCTGCATGTGTTGGCTGAAGTGCAAAAACAGGGTGGCATTGCTGCCTTTGTGGATGCAGAACATGCCCTGGATCCCATCTATGCCTCAAATCTAGGCGTCGATATTGATAATCTCCTCGTCGCCCAACCCGATACCGGGGAAGCTGGGCTAGAAATTGTCGATCAGCTGGTGCGCTCCAACGCGGTTGACCTAGTGGTGGTGGATTCCGTGGCTGCTCTCGTGCCTCGGGCTGAAATTGAAGGGGAAATGGGGGATGCCCATGTGGGTCTCCAGGCCCGGTTGATGAGTCAGGCGCTGCGTAAAATTACGGGCAGTATTGGCAAGACGGGCTGCACGGTGATCTTCCTCAACCAGTTACGCCAAAAAATTGGTATCTCCTACGGTAACCCTGAGGTGACCACAGGGGGGAACGCGCTGAAGTTTTATGCCTCCGTGCGCATGGACATTCGTCGCATCCAAACCTTGAAGAAGGGGACAGAGGAGTATGGCATCCGTGCCAAGGTGAAGATTGCTAAGAATAAAGTGGCTCCGCCTTTCCGAATTGCGGAGTTTGACATTATTTTCGGGCAGGGAATTTCGGCCCTAGGCTGCTTGGTGGATTTGGCGGAGGAGAACAATATCCTGACCCGGCGTGGTGCTTGGTATAGCTACAACGGTGACAACATCAGCCAAGGTCGAGACAATGCGATCAAGTATTTGGAAGACAATCCTGACTTCGCCAAGAGCTTGGATCTGCAATTGCGCCAGCACCTAGAAATTAATCAGGCGGACAAAAAGCAGTCTACAGAGCCGGTTGTGGCTGTGGTGGAAGACACGGATCAGCCGGATCTGCCCGATGAGGTTGGGGTGGCAGAAAACGGTAAGGCGGCGTCTAGTCGCTCTTCAAAAAAGAAGTAGCCTCCCGTGAGCTTGGTGACGTTATGGCTCCAGCAGATTCCCCTGGGCTTTGACCGATACCGCTCGGGCTGAGCTAGGCGAAGCCCATCCCTGCTTCTTCGCCTAGCTCAGGATGAACGCAGAGACGGATGATCTCTATCGAACTTACGCCATCACTTGCTTCTGGGCGAGACGTAGCTTGGCAGACCGCGATCGCACGTTTACCTCCACTTCATCCTCCTGGGGAATGATTGGTTTTTTGGTGAGCACCTTCAGGCTCTCGGTGTTGCGCAGGGTATGTTTCACCAGCCGATCTTCTAGGCTGTGGAAGCTGATGATGCCGATGCGTCCGCCGGGTTTTAGCCAGTGGGGAGCGATCGCCAGCAAGGTTTCCAAGGACTCTAGTTCTCGGTTCACCACAATCCGCAGGGCCTGAAAGGTGCGGGTGGCAGGGTGGATACGACCGTAGCGATAGGCTTTGGGGACGGAGTAGGCGATCGCTTCGGCCAGTTCTGTGGTGGTTTCAAAGGGGCGGCGCTCGACAATTCGGCGGGCAATTTGGCGCGATCGCCGTTCTTCTCCATAGAGATAGATGGCATTGGCCAGCGGCTTTTCATCCCAGGTGTTGATAATCTCGGCCGCCGTGAGAGACTGCCGTTGATCCATGCGCATATCCAAGGGAGCTGCATGGCGAAAGCTAAAGCCGCGCTCGGGAATATCAAACTGGGCAGAGCTCACCCCAAGGTCGGCAATGATGCCATCAAACTGCAGGTCTCCAGGATCAAACTGAGCAAAGTTGCCGTGCCAAACCTGAAAGCGATCGCCGTACTCGGCTAATCGTTCCTGGGCGGCGGCGATCGCTTGGGCATCTTGATCAATGCCGGTCACGCGGGTTTCGGGTACCGCAAGGATGAGTTGACTATGGCCGCCGCCGCCCACGGTCGCATCTAAATAATGCCCACCCGCCTGCACGCCGATCCCTTCGATTAGTTCCCGACTCAACACGGGAATATGCATAAAATCAGGAGTCTCAGCTCCTGGGTCATTCATCGCGTCCATGGTCGTCGGCATCCCTGCTCTTCAACGTGCTGCGATCGCTACTCTAGCGGAGCAGAGGCCATCTGGCTATCTTGGCCCAATAAAAAACCCGGCGAAATCACCGGGTTCTTCTGTGAGATCTGTAGCCCCCAAAGATCTCAAGCTTCATTACATCTATTATCGTTTCAGAATCGATGAAGTTCTTCGGCCAGATCTCGGAAGTTATCCCTTCCGAAGTGCGTAATTTGTCGTAACAGGTGCATACTTCTCTTGTCCTGTATCGCAAACTACTCCGGCGTATGCTCCGGCTCGGTATGAACGGATACTACAATCTGCCCATCAGGATAGACCAAACACACCATCCCTGGTTGTAGCGTCAGGACGGGCGCAGGCGCTGGCAGATTGGGGGCTGGAGACTGGATAGATCCTTGCAACATGACTCGTTCCCTCATTCAGACATTTAGACTGTACTGCTGCACTATTCTGGCAAGTCGTACATGTTCCGCCATGTCTCCGTGAAGATACGGTAAGTTCTCGATGAAGCTAGAGTCAACATTTCAAAGCTTTCGGCTAATTGCTGTCTTCAGAAATTCTTAAGCGATCGCCCCAAAGTCGCTCAGCAAGCCACCCTTCTGCAAATATAATAGAAGCAGCGCAACAAAACTCAAAGCTATACGACCTACGCGGCAAGGCCTCATCGTGAGGGGACGGTGGCGATATAGTCCTGCATGATTGTGCCGGGTTTGATGAGGAAAGCCGCTATCCTAGGGGTTGCGTTCGAGAAGGATATCGGTTGCCCCATGATCCACAACGGCAAACCGCATAAGGCAAATTGGCAAACTCGTTTGCAGCGTTGTAATCAGGAGATTGCTTGCACATGGCAATGATCGAAACGAAAACCGAACCCATGGTGCTCAACATGGGGCCCCACCATCCGTCTATGCACGGGGTGTTGCGCCTCATTGTCACCCTGGACGGTGAAGACGTGGTGGACTGCGAACCCGTGATTGGGTACCTGCACCGAGGCATGGAAAAAATCGCAGAAAACCGCACCAACGTCATGTTTGTGCCCTACGTCAGTCGTTGGGACTACGCGGCGGGGATGTTCAATGAAGCCATTACGGTGAATGCGCCGGAGCGCTTGGCCGATATTGAAGTACCCAAACGAGCCAGCTACATCCGGGTGATCATGCTGGAGCTGAACCGGATTGCCAACCACCTGCTCTGGCTTGGCCCCTTCCTCGCTGACGTGGGTGCTCAGACGCCCTTTTTCTATATCTTCCGTGAGCGGGAGATGATTTATGACCTGTGGGAAGCCGCCACCGGAATGCGGTTGATTAACAACAACTATTTCCGCATTGGCGGCGTAGCGGCGGACTTGCCCTACGGTTGGGTTGATAAGTGCGAAGACTTTTGCGATTACTTCCTGCCCAAGGTAGACGAGTACGAACGCCTGATTACCAACAACCCCATTTTCCGTCGCCGGATTGAAGGTATTGGTACGATCACGCGGGATGAAGCGATCGCTTGGGGTCTCTCTGGGCCGATGCTGCGCGGGTCGGGTGTGAAGTGGGATCTGCGTAAGGTGGATCACTACGAATGCTACGACGATTTTGATTGGGACGTGCAGTGGGAAACCGCTGGAGACTGCTTTGCCCGCTACATAATCCGCGTGCGGGAAATGCGAGAATCCGTGAAGATCATTCGCCAAGCTCTTAAGGGCTTGCCGGGTGGCCCCTATGAAAACCTAGAAGCCAAGCGGATTGCTGAAGGCCCCAAATCTGAATGGAATGGATTTGACTATCAATTTATTGGTAAAAAAATTCCCCCTACCTTCAAGATTCCTGCTGGTGAACATTACGTTCGCATGGAAAGCGGCAAGGGCGAACTGGGGATCTACATCATCGGGGACGACAACGTCTTTCCGTGGCGCTGGAAGATCCGGGCGGCGGACTTCAATAACCTACAAATCTTGCCCCACTTGCTCAAGGGCGTGAAGGTGGCAGACATTATGGCTATCTTGGGCAGCATCGACGTGATTATGGGATCGGTTGATCGCTAGGGATCGCTAGGTTATTGAAAGACACAGTTTCACGACTGTGATCCTATGAGCAGGTCGTCTTGACCTGCTTTTTTGGGCCCTGGCTGCCGTCTGAGATGGCTGTCGTTTTACACCTGCCTGTTCAATACTCACTATGTCTGTTTCTCCCCAACCCCATCTCTCCTCCAATCCCCAGCTCGTACACCTGCTTGCAGACCATATTCTGGCGAGTCCTCAGCAGCGGATCACCTTTGCTGACTATATGGACTGGGTGCTCTACCATCCCCAGCATGGCTACTACAGCCGTTATGCGGAAAAAATTGGTGCCCAGGGTGATTTTGTCACCTCTCCCCACATGGGTCGGGACTTTGGCGAACTCTTGGCGGTGCAGATGGTGCAACTGTGGCATCATCTCGATCGCCCTCAGCCGTTTCACCTCTTAGAAATGGGTGCGGGTCAGGGTTTACTAGCCCATGATGTTTTACGGTATCTCGCCGATCACCACCCGGATTGCTTCCAGGTGTTGGAGTACGGAATTGTGGAAAAATCGCCGGCACTGATCGCCGAACAGCGGCAGCGGCTAGGGGCGATCGCCTCCTCTGGTACCGTGCGCTGGTATACCTGGGATCAGATTCCTTCCCAGTCCCTGGTCGGCTGCTGTTTTTCCAATGAGCTCGTTGATGCCTTCCCGGTACACCTAGTTGAAACCCAGCAGCAGCAGCTACGGGAAGTCTACGTTACCTTAGGGCCATCGACCGATGACCTACCCCAGTTTGTGGAACAGCTCGGTGACCTATCCAGCGATCGCCTCTGTACCTACTTCGAGACCTTGGGGATCGACATCACCCATGCACCCTATCCTGATGGGTATCGCACGGAGGTGAACCTAGTCGCTCAAGACTGGCTGCATACCGTGGCTCAACGGTTACAGCGCGGCTATCTGTTGACGATTGACTATGGCTACACTGCCCAGCGCTACTACGCTCCCACCCGCACCGGCGGCACCTTGCAATGCTATTACCACCACGCCCACCATTCCGACCCCTATCGTTATATTGGACAGCAGGATCTCACCGCCCATGTTAACTTTACGGATCTAGAGCGCCACGGTGAAACCGTTGGTCTTTCCAAGCTAGGATTTACCCAACAAGGTTTGTTGTTGATGGCGTTGGGGTTGGGCGATCGCCTTGCCCTGCTCTCCAACCCAGCCACTGTGCCCGACGTGCAGACCCTATTTCAGCGTCGCGAAGCCCTGCACGCCTTAATGAATCCTATGGGGCTGGGCAACTTCGGTGTTTTGATCCAAAGTAAGGGTCTGACCGATGTTGAGCGCCAACAGCCCCTGCAAGGACTGCACCATCCACCGCTCTAGAGCTGCTGTTCGCCCCCAAGCCCTATCTGAGCCATCTCTGTGCGATACAAAATTACCCATCTCACCACCTACACCTACGATCGCCCCGTGCGGCTGGATCCCCACATTGTCCGGCTGCGCCCCCGCACGGATGCTGCCCAAAGCCTCACCCAGTTTTCGCTGGAGATCACGCCTCACCCCGTTGGTCTTTCCGACAATCTTGACCTCGATGGACATTCGAGTCTCAAGGCTTGGTTTTCAGATCAACCTATCCATCGCTTAGAGCTACAGACCCTATCGGTGGTGGAAACCTATCGCGATAATCCCTTCAACTTTATCCTAGAACCCTGGGCGGCATCCTTGCCCATTAACTACCCTAGCCGCTTGTCCAGCCAGCTTCAGCCCTACTGGGTCGGGCATTTTATTCCCACCCCCGGCATCCTTGATCCCATGGCAACGGAGCTAGGGCAGTCCATCTGGGAGATGACCCAAGGCAATACCATCAACTTTTTGACCGAGCTGAATCAGCGCATCTACCACCACAGCAGCTATATCCTGCGGGAAACGGGGGATCCCTATCCTCCTAGCGTCACCTGGCAGAAAAAGCTGGGCTCCTGCCGGGATCTGACGGTGCTGTTTATGGCGGTTTGTCGATCGGTGGGGTTGGCGGCGCGGTTTGTCAGTGGCTATCACGAAGGCGATCCCGAGAATCCCGATGCCCATCTGCACGCTTGGGCGGAGGTGTATTTACCGGGCGCGGGCTGGCGGGGCTATGACCCAACCTATGGACTGGCCGTGGGCGATCGCTATATTGCCCTAGCCGCGGCCCCTTTTCCCCAGGAAGCTGCACCCGTGGCAGGCGCTCTCCAACCCGGTTTTCAGGCCCAGGTGGACATGAGCTATGACCTGACGATCCAGGCTCTAGAGCCTGCCGAGTCGATGCTCTCGCCTGCCCAACTGCAGTCATTCTAAACAGATCTACTGCAACAGATGTACGAAGCGTCTACCCGTTAGGGTGAGCGTCGGGAAGATGTCATATAGACCACTCGCCGCGCAGCACGGTGACGGCCTGGCCCAGCAACTGCACGCGATCGCTGCCGTCGTAGTGGACTTTGACGATGCCCCCCCGCGCCGAAGCTTGATAGGCCAAGAGGGTGTCTTTTTGGAGGCGATCGCGCCAGTAGGGAGCTAGGCAGCAGTGGGCCGAACCGGTGACCGGATCTTCATCAATGCCTAGCCCTGGTGCAAAGTAGCGAGAGACAATATCAAAGCCGGAGTCGGGATCGGCTTGGCTGGTGACGATCACGTCGGAAATGCTGGCCTGCAGCAGATGGCTGGCGCTTGGGTGGAGCTGGCGCACCGCCGCTTCTGAGGCAACCTCCACGAGATAGCCTCCCGAGGTATTTTTCATGACCGTATGGACGGCGGCCCCCAGAGCGTCCTCTAGACCGGCTGGAATACGGATCAGGGGTTTTAATGGATTGGCTGGAAAGTTGAGTTCAATCCAGTTGTCTAGCTTACGGGCGGTCAAGGTGCCGCTTTGAGTGTAAAACTCTGCTGATAAGGATGGATCGAGATATCCCTCCGACCAAAGGACATGGGCACTGGCTAGGGTCGCATGACCACAGAGCGGTACTTCCATGGTGGGCGTAAACCAGCGCAAATGGAAGCCGGTGCCCTTGGGGATCAGAAACGCTGTTTCTGAGAGGTTCATTTCCTTGGCAATCCCCTGCATCCACTGATCGTCTTGGGGTGCAGACAAGATGCACACTGCCGCTGGATTGCCTTGAAAGGGGGTATCGGTAAATGCATCAACCTGAATGACAGACTGTCCCATAGGGTTATACCTGAAGCATGAGTATTGTAAGGAGGCGTCATCTTATCGTTATCCTAGTTTGGATTTCTGAGCTTGAGATGCATCGTGGTTTGAACATGAGGATAAGGTGACGTTCCTTCTATCATCTTTGATTCAGGTTGAATCTAGATCTGCCTAAAAGACTAGTACCAGAAGACGAGTTGGGGTTAGTAGATCCAAGGCAATAGTTTCTTCACTCGCTGTTGATAGGCCGGGTAGTCAGGATATTTATCAGTCAACCAGGTTTCTTCCTTGCGAGCCTTGAAGTCAAAAAAGAAGAAGAGCACTAGAGTAGCCGCTAGATGGGACAGACTGCCTTGCCATAGGGTAAAAGCGATCGCCAGCAGCACAATGCCGCTATATAAACAATGGCGCACGATGCTATACATGCCGGTTTGGATCAGTTGTCCATCCTCGCGAGGGTAGGGCAGGGGGGTGAGGCTTTGCCCCAAGTCCACGAGCCCTTTTCCCAAGAGCACCAAGGCGAACAGGGCAAGACCAAGGGCGATCGCGTCGAGGCCAAGACTCAGGGCTGGGGGAAGGGTTGGCCCATAGACGGGCACGAGGACAAAGCCCACCATCAGCAGACCCTGCATCAGCACCCAATATTCACCCCGCCTTCCTCGCCAGCTTTCTGCTGTGAAGCCCCAGTCTGTGAAGAATTTCATAACTAGCCTCCTGGGGCGATCGCCCCTCTGTGAACTAAGTTGAGATCTATCGATCGTTGAAGATCGTTGAAAACAGGGTGAAAGAGCCGTAGAACCTGGGGATCATGCCCAATCCTGAGTCACCTCTGCTAGACGTTGGCGATCGCTCTCGTTGAGCTGCCAGCCTAGGGCTCCGGCATTTTGCTGGGCCTGCTGAGCATTTTTGGCACCGGGGATCGGCACCACATTTCCCTGGGCAACCAGCCAATTGAGGGCGACTTGGGCCGGGGTGCGATCGTTGCTCTGGGCAATCTCTCTCAATACGGCCACGACCGGATCGAGTTTGGCTAACCCCTTGGGGCTAAAGCGCGGATCGATGCGACGTGCCCCGAGAGGTTTGGCATCGGTATCCGTAGCGTACTTGCCGGTGAGCAGTCCTTGAGCTAGGGGACTGTAGGCCAGGATGGTGATCCCGAGATCCTGAGCTGTGGCCATGACGCCATTTTGCTCAATCTGTCGGGCCAGGAGGGAATACTGCACCTGGTTAACGGCGAGGGGTACGTCCCGTTTGGCCAATAACTCTTGGGCCTGCTTCAGTTGCTCGGCAGAATAGTTGCTCACGCCCACGGCCTTAACGCGTCCCTGCTGTACCTCATCCGCTAGGGCATCCATGAGCGTGGGTTGTCCCATGAGAAAGTCGAAGGGCCAGTGAACCTGATAGAGATCTACCGTGGGCAACTGCAAGCGCTTGAGACTGGCGGTGAGGGCATCGGCGACAAATCCCGCGTTGAAGCGCCAGGGTAGGGGAAAGTATTTGGTGGCCACATACACGGGCTGGTCGATCTCTTGGATAAATTGCCCCAGCAGCCGTTCCGATTCACCAAAGCCATAGATTTCAGCGGTGTCAAAAAAATTGATGCCCGCCTGTACGGCCGCCTTGAAGGCGTCTCGTAGCTGACCGTCATCGTAGTCGTTGCCGTAGGACCAAAAAAAGCGATCGCCCCAGGCCCAGGTGCCAATGCCGAGGGCCGGCACGGTGATCGGGGTGGAACCAAGTGTTAGGGTCTGCATGATGCTCCTTGCTTCATATATCTACATCTTAGACCCCGGCCTAGCTTAGGGAAGTGCGCTCTGATCCCCAAGGGCGATCGCTTCCGGCGAGGACAAGAAAAAATGGTTACAATGATCACCATAACTATGTGTAGATTTGTAACAATTGGTGGATATTTATGAGTCAGCTTAGCCTAGAGCAAATTTCTGAGCATTTGGATAGTGACAATGCCCGCGATCGCATGGTGGCACTGGCCAGCTTGCGGACGGTGGATGCGGAGTTGGCGGTGCCTCTGATCAAAAAAGTATTGGCAGATCAAAATCTACAAATTCGTTCCATGGCCGTGTTTGCTCTGGGCATTAAGCACACCGAGGAATGTTTCCCCATTTTGGTGCGGATGTTGGAAACCGATCCCGACTACAGCATTCGGGCGGCGGCGGCGGGAGCCCTGGGTTACCTGGAAGATCCCCGAGCCTTTGAACCGCTGATGCGTACCTTTTATGAAGATACCGATTGGCTGGTGCGGTTTAGTACGGCGGTGTCCTTAGGCAATCTCAAGGATCCTCGGGCCCATGATGTTTTGATGCAGGCGCTGTCGAGTCACGAAATTGTCTTGCAACAGGCGGCGATCGCTGCCCTGGGTGAGATTCGCGACCTGAGTGCGGTGGATCGGCTGCTGGACTTTGTGCAGTCGGAAGACTGGCTGCTGCGTCAACGGTTGGCGGAAGCGCTGGGGAATCTGCCCACGCCCAAGAGCGTCTCGGCGTTGCAATATCTGGAGCGAGATACCCATACCAATGTGGCCACGGCGGCCATGATTGCCCTGCGGCGCTGGCGAGAGAGCGGTGAATTGGATCAGCTGATCACGACGGCTGCTGACGATGGGGCGTCGAATCCAGGCTAATCCTCGGTGCTCAGGATGGTTAACTGGCCGCGATCGCCATCCAGATGACAGGGGAGGCCCACGGGCAAGGCCGCATTCTCGCCATCGTGACCAAAGGGCAGGTCTGAAACGATGGGAATGCCTAGGTCACCGAGGCGATCGCGCAGCACTTCAGCAACGGTGAAGCTGGGGATGGTGGGCGGGGGATCACATTGGCTGAAGCGACCCAGGGCAATGCCCTTGACCTGGGATAGCAAACCCATCATCCGCCACTGGGTCAACATGCGATCGATGCGGTAGGGCGCTTCTGATACGTCCTCCAGCGCCAGAATGACGCCTGACAGATCGAGCTGCACGGCGGTTCCCAGCAGGTGGGTGGCCACGGTGAGGTTGGCGGGCAGCAGTAATCCTTTCGCCACGCCGCCGCCCCAGCCCTGGCCGTGGATGGGCAGTAGGCTGCCGCCCCGTACCCAGTCGAAGAGGCGATCGACGGCCCAGGCGGGCTCCGATCCTAGGGTGGTCAACAACGGCCCATGGACGCCAGACATCTGCTGCCGGGCCAGGCTCCAGAGCAGGGCGGTGATATCGGAAAAGCCAATCAACCATTTGGGCGTCAGGCTGCTGGGCCATTGCCAGGTTTCCAACAGCCGCGCTCCCCCATAGCCACCTCGCGCACAGAGGATACCTCGGCAGTCTGGATCATCGAGGGCCTGCCATAGCTGCTGCCGCCGTTGAGCATCGGTGCCGGCCAGGTAACCCCAGCGGGCATCGTAGCCGGGCACCGGCTCCACGCGATAGCCTTGGGATCGCCAGAGATCAAGTCCGGCGTGGAAGGCGGCGGTTTCTCGTAGGGCTCCGCTGGGAGACACGACACAGAGCTTATCGCCTGGTTGTAGCGGCGGTGGCGGGGTGCAGGGTTTCATCTAGATTCGACTCGATGCTTTATGGATGATGGTGACGCTGGCAGGATGGTGACGATCAGCCGTTATCCTTCAACTTTCAAGAATAGTTTGCAGCCAGTCTTCCACCCGTGCGCCCAGGGCCGCGAGGGAATAATGCTCTTCAGCAGCTTGGCGGCAGCGGTGACGATCCAACTCTGGCAGACGGGCGATCGCTTCCACCAAGGCATCCACGGAATCTGGTTCTACCACCCATCCCGTTTGCCCATGGCTGACAATTTCCGCTGGGCCGCCCCGCCGATAGGCAATCACCGGCACGCCACAGGCCAGCGCTTCGATCACCACATTGCCAAAGGCTTCCACCCAGCGCGGCGTCACCAATAGACCTCGACATTGACCCAGTTGGGCCTGTAACTCGGCGGTGGAGAGAAATCCTTGGTAGCTGACATCGGCATTGGGATAGGTACGACAGACCTGCTGCCAATAGTCGGGATCGGGCATGGCTCCCCAGACTTTCAGGGAGAGATGGCTTTGATCCGCAGCAGCGATCGCATCTTCAATACCCTTCTCGGGAGCAATGCGTCCGACCCAACCTAGGTAGGTGTCCGGCTCTGCCACGAAGCGATAGTGCGATAAATCAAGACCATTGCCCAAGCAGCGGCAGCGATCGCCAAAGCTAAAGGTTTCTGCCTGGGCCAGGCTATGGACGGCAACGGTGTGGGGATAGTGGGTGATGATCTGGGCGATCGCGTCATCCATGGCGTCGGTGAGGGAGGCCATGCTCACCAAGTGGGCAATGGGGCGATCAAACCAGGGGGTGAGGTAAAAGGGTAGCCAATCGTAGGCAAAATTCACCAGCACATCATACTGGGGTGCCAAGAGCTTGGCTTGATGCCACATGGCACCGAGGACGGACTGGGCGGGTAGGGTAATGGCCGCATCCCGTTCCTGGTTTTGGGCCAGGGGCTGCAGCTTGCCCGCGACCGGTATGACGTCGAAGTTCCCCAGGCTGGAGCCCGTGGGAGCCAGGATGGTGATCTGATGGCCGCGCTGGGTGAGGGCCTGGGCGATATTGTGGAGGGTGAGTTCGACGCCACCGCCCAGTCCGGAGCCCAAGGGGCCAACGGGCGTGGAAACTAATAAAAGATGAAGCGATCGGCAAGGGTTTACCATTCAACGGTATGCATCCGTAGTCTAGATCGTGACCTGCAGTAGGCGGACTCAGTGCATGGGGCTTGCCGGGTTTCGACGGCGCTCAACCCTCTTCTCATCAGGTTTGAGCATTGATCGACATCGAACGACATCTTGCACCATTCATGACGTTTTCCTACTCATCTTGGGGCTGTGAGCTTAGGGATCAAGCATGGCAGCTTGTTCGTCGGAATAGCTCGCTAAGCGACGCGCTAAGTCAGGATTATAAACCCGCAGGTAGTTCCAATAGTTGCCAAAGACAGATTCGACATAGCCCTTGGTTTCTGGGAAGGGAATTTGATCCACAAAGAGGTCGGGGTCACTGAAGCCAAAGCGATCGAGCCAGTTGGCTACGCTGCCCGGCCCGGCGTTGTAGCTGGCGATCGCCAACAGGGAATTGTTGCCATATTCTCGATGGGTATAGTCCAGATACCAGGTGCCCAATTTGATATTGTCATTGGGATCGGTCATGGTGAACTCGCCGATGTCGTCGGACTGGGCGGCGATCCAATCCGCTGTTTCCGGCAGCACTTGCATTAGACCTAGGGCCCCGGCGACTGATTCAATCTTGGGTTCAAAGCGTGACTCTTGGCGAATCAGCGAGACCACCAGCAGGGGGTTCAACTGGCGATCGCTCGACCAAGCCTGAATCAGATCGTCGTATAAGAACGGATAGCGGGCTTGCCAATAGGCAGACTGTTGGCGCAGGGCTCGATATTGCTGCTGTTCTTCTGGATCCTCGCGCCAGGCCAAGCTTTCCACCATGAAGATGCCTTCTAGGTTGTCGCCCACGCCCAAGCGCATGACGCCATCGGTAAACTGTTGGGTGACCGTTGGCTCCATGCGATCGCGAAATTCCACTTGCCAGCGAGTCCAGGCATCTTGATCCTGCCCCAGCCAGTAGAGTTCCTGCAGCACCTCAGAGCCATCCAGGGGTGTTTGGTGGCGGGGCGGAATTTGAATGGGCACCATTTTCTGGCGGGTGCTGGTGAAGTCGCCCACATCCCACCCGAGGGCGATCGCTGCCCGCCAGGCATAGTAGGAGTCGGGATAGTTTCTGAGAATCGTTTCGTAGGCGGCTTGGGCGGCTTGGCTATTGCCAGACTGTTGGTTGATGCGGGCAACCCAGAAGGCTGCTTCGGGGGCATAGTCGCTGTCGGAGTTTTCCTCAAGCAGTTGTTTGGCCCAGGCCTGGGCTGTCTCGCGATCATTGGCCTGTAAATTTCGCTGCACCTGTTGCCAACGCAGGGTTGCTGCCGCTTTCGAGGAGCTGTGCTGGGTCAGCACTGATTGGCGGGCCTGCTGGGCAGACTCGGCGCTGCGGAGATCTTCTAAGCGACTGGCCCTGGCTAGGAGGGCATCAGCGGCGCGATCGGGGAAGTTTTCCCGCACGATATCCAGATAGGCGATCGCTTGTTGCGGGGATGATGTCAGGGATGCTAGGTGAATCAAACCCTGGGCTGTATCGGAGGCCTCGGGGAAGGTTTCAGATAGTCGCTGATAGGCCTGGATGGCATCTTGGGTGCGATCGCCCAACTGTGCGCCCCGGCCAGCTCGGTAAAGGTTGCGCGGGGTGGCGGCGGCGAGGGCATAGGCAAGACCAGCCCGGCCATAAATTTGTTTTTCCCAATAGCCAAAGCCGATGGCTTCCCAGTCTTCTGGCGTCAACGCTGCGCCATGGTCTTCGACTAACTCATTCAGCACCGCGCCGCTGTTGGGTAGGTGCAGCCCGTAGCGGGCCAGAATCATCAGCAGATCGACCTGACCTGGATTGCTGGTGAGCCGGGCTTGGGCCATATCGAGGGTGCGGGGATGGGAGGGAAAGTTGGCGATCGCTTGATCCCAATATTGGGTGTCGCTGCTGGTGGTGCCGATGGCATAGAGCGCTTCTACGGATACCGGATCGTCGGGATAATCATTGGCCAACTGCTGCCAGGTTTGTAGCGCTTCAGCCCGTTGATCCAAGGCTTGGTAAGCACGGGCTCTTTGATACAGCACGTAGGGCGCGAAGGGAGAATACTCTGCCTCCAGGCCTTGGAGCCACCGGAGGGCCTCTTGGGGCTGCCGTTGGTTGAGCAGGTCTGTGGCCAGGAGGTAGCGAGCCCGACTCCGCTCTAAGGAGGCTTCGGCTTGGTTGGCGATCGCTTCGAGGTCAGCTTGGCGTGCTTCCGCAGGCAAGGATACCAAAGCCAGCACCGCCGACTCGCGGTTGGCATCAAGGTCTTGGTTGGTAAATAGATCCTCGGGGGTAACCTCCGATTGCCCTACCAGGGGGAGATGATCCAACAGACCTGGCACACGAAATGCGGTAATTGCACCGCCCAACGCTAGGATGATCGCTCCTGCTCCCAGGGCTAGAGCGACGTTACCCGGTGTTTCCTTGAATAGCTTCACCATGCATTCACTTTAATAGACGCTGGGCAATGACTAAAAAGCTAGACGGCTAGACGGCATTGCCCGCCTTGCTCATCTGCCCCCAGATTCTAGCACTCCCATCAATGACGCGATCGCCATCCCATGACAGCGGCAATCAGACCCAAACAGCCTATGCCCATCAGCCCCGCCAAGGGATTTTGATCAATACCCGTGACCCATTCGGGAACGCGATCGCCATAGTCAATCCATTCGCCTACGTGCAGCACATAGGATCCCCACACCAGCCCCGCATGGAGACCGATGGGCAGTCCCAACTGGCCGCGTCGGGTGAGCCCCCGCCAGGTGGCCGTCGATCGCTTGGCCCACACGAGCGTTAACCCCAGCAGCACCAAGCCGGGGAAGCCGGGGAGGGTGCGCAGGATCTCAGCAGGCGGCTTTAGGTAATGCAACATGGCGAAGATCACGCTACTGCTCCACAGGGCGACGGCGGGGCGATAGTCTCGCTCTAGCTCATCCAGCAGCCAGCCTCGAAACACCAGTTCTTCCGCCACACCGACCCCAAGACCGATCAGTAATCCCTCTAGGGTGACTAGCAGCAATGACCAAGAGGGCGATCGCCAGGTCACCCAGCCCAGCAAGCTTTCCAGACCATAGAGCGCCATGAGACTGAGTAGACCCACCAGCAAGCCCGCCAGCAACTGCAGGCGATTGCTGAGCGAACCACTCAAGCCATAGTGCTGCAAGGGACGCGGATAGCCATGCACCGACCAACCCCAGAGACGTACCAGGGTCACAAACTCCACACCTAAAATCACCATCACCACAATCGTGCGGGTGTTGGCATCGGGAATCAGCCAATACCCTAAGGCGGCAAAGGGCAGCCAAGCGATCGCCAGCCAGATCAAGAATGTAATCAGGCGACGGGGGGCAGACTGATGGCGCATGAGCGTAGGGGTACCCTTCAACAGAACCCTATCCTCAAAAAACAGTAGGTATTCAAGCTATTCGTCGGGTTCCATGGTGCTGATCAATCCATGATTTTTCAGCGTTTCACAATAAAACTCCGCATGTTCTTGGGCGCAGGTAATCACCAGGGCCAACCCGTTCGTATGCGCCTCCATCATGATATCGACCGCTTGCGGCTGGGTTAAACTGGCCACGGTCTGCATGAGGGTCTGCACGACATACTCCATGGAGTTGTAATCATCATTGTGGAGAAGAACCCGGTAGCGGGGCGCAGGCTTCCGTACCGTTGAACTCCGTTCAAGGGTTTCGACTGACACAGAGCTAAACCTCTCGTTCTACTTCCAAGTGGGACAACCGAATGCCGTTGATCATCCTTCTACCGTTTGGCAAATGAGCAGGATGATCCGACCTTTCATCGGAATGGATGTCAATGCAATGGCCCGAGCATCGATCCAGTGCGTGAGGATTGGTCTGCGATCGCGCCACGGGTTGTAGTTGCATTGCTTAATATTTCTAACATCATTTATACCATTCCTGCTTCGGATTCTGGTGGGGATGGGCGGAAGTGCAATGACACCCTGCCGCACCATCGACGGTATTTAATTGCTGAGGCTATCTGGGTCTAATCGTTCAGTCATGGGTGACGACGAGATCTGCATGTCTTGGCTGAGTTCCCCGGCTTCCTGCAGCGATCGCCTCTTCTTAAGCCAAGATGCTTGCTTCATAATTTGTAATACTAGAACTAGATCCATCGCCTTTTACTCCACCCATGACCACTCTTCCTCCAACTTCTGCCCCAACTATGGTTCACACTTGGACCTGGCGCACCTACCCCATTACCTACGTCCAAGAGGGGAGCCAGGGGCCGGCCATCGTCCTTGTTCACGGCTTTGGAGCGTCCTGGGGACACTGGCGCAAACTCATGCCATTACTAGCAGACCGCTACCAGGTCTATGCCTTGGATCTTCTGGGATTTGGAGCCTCTGCCAAACCCGCACCTGGGGAGGCGATCGCCTATACCTTTGAGACCTGGGGAGCCCTCGTGGGCGACTTTTGCCGGGAGGTGGTGCAGGCTCCTGCAACGGTGGTGGGCAATTCCATTGGCTGTGTGGTGGCTATGCAAACAGCGGTGGATTATCCCGACTGGGTGCGTGGCGTGGCGTTGATCAACTGTTCCCTGCGGCTCCTGCACGATCGCTATCGCAGCACGCTGCCTTGGTTCCGACGCACGGGGGCGGGCATGATGCAGAGCATGTTGGGTGTCCAATGGCTGGGGCGGCAGTTCTTCCAAGCGATCGCCAAGCCCAAGACGGTTCGCCGGATTTTGCTGCAGGCCTATGCCCAACCGGCAGCCGTCACCGATGACTTGGTGACCATGCTGATGACCCCAGCGGCCGATGTAGGAGCTGCGGATGTGTTCCTGGCCTTTACCCGCTATTCCCAGGGGCCGCTGCCGGAGGATCTCCTGGCGATCTTGCCCTGCCCAGCGCTGATCCTCTGGGGGGTTGCAGATCCTTGGGAGCCCATTGATCTAGGGCGACGGCTGGCTGAGTTTGACTGTGTGGATGCCTTCATTCCTCTAGAGCAGGCGGGGCACTGTCCCCAGGATGAAGTGCCGGAGGTGATCGCTCCGCTGCTGCACGATTGGATCAGCCAGAAACAGGCGATCGCCCCCTCTGTGTAACGATGGCTTGATGGTTGGCCAGTCTATACCTGTAACAATGTTCTGAAGGGTGACAAATTATAGGGATTTATAACAGTTATGAGAGCTGCTAAAGCCCTCAAAGTGGCTTGGCAAGAGGCGTCTAACTCTTTTTAAAAAATGTGTTTCGGATGATCTTTGGGAAACGGGCGCGTATACTGGCACGCATACCGCGTCTACAAGGCCCATGTCAAGTCTCCAAATGCGCCTAATTGAGTTCTTGCAGCAAGAACTCCGCATTCCACACAACTCCATCGCCACGGCTCTCCGCCATCCGGAAGGGCAAACGCCACATTTGCTGCCCATGGTGCTCTGGCAATATGGGTTGGTGACCTTGGAGCAGCTCGATCGAATTTTTAGTTGGCTAGAAACGGCTCCAGGGGCTGACGATTGCACCCCTAGCTGTTCCTGAGCGTGGGTTTTATGGCAGTTCTAGTCTGATGGATGAAGGCCATGGGAGATCTGCCCCCATCGTCATGAGCAGCATCACAGGGTGATCCAATCCAGAGCAAGGGTGGATTCAACCCGATCGAGGGAGGTGCGATAATAATCAAGATTGAGTCACTGCTGACAGAATCACACTTTAGACTTATGTCAGTCTAGGTGGAAGCTTTTCCGCAATCAGCGATCGCCAGATGTCTGGGCAAAGGAGTTTGCGTCTGATATGGGGGCTGCTAGGCATGGAAAATGGCTGAACCATAGAAGCTGAACCATAGAAACAGTTGCGTAACCCGTTGCATCCCGATCACCGAGTTACAGGTCTAGGGACATGAACACCGCTGGCGACATGGGGCAACCTGTTGGTCTCAGGGGTGTGGATGAACCAGAACAAACAGACCGGCTGTTGAGAATCCCCACTCCTGAAGTTCGGGGAAGACATCAACCGTGCAAGTCAGCCGTGGGACACATGGTCAAGATGCCTGTGGACGTATCCTTTGCCGGGAATGGCACCATTCTTGGGAGGGCGGATGAAGCAGGAAACTCTCAGGAGCGATCTTGGGAAGCCAGTACTGTACCCCTCCGGGGTGCTGTCTGGACAATGTCACATTGTTTACTTTGGCGAGTAGTAAAGTCATGACGGTTTGCGAATACAAGCCAGGTTTAGAAGGAATTCCTGCGAAGCAGTCCAGCATTAGCTTTGTGGATGGGCACCAGGGCATCTTAGAGTACCGTGGCATTCAGATTGAAGAGTTAGCCAAGCATGGTAGTTTCCTAGAGACGGCCTACCTGCTCATTTGGGGAACCCTACCCAGCCAAGAAGAACTGACGGATTTTGAACGGGAAATTCGCTACCATCGTCGCCTCAAGTACCGTATCCGCGACATGATGAAGTGTTTTCCCGAAAGCGGTCATCCCATGGATGCTCTGCAGGCCTGTGCGGCGGCTTTAGGCTTGTTCTATTCCCGACGGGCCCTCGATGACCCTGCCTATATCCGCGCGGCGGTGGTGCGACTGTTGGCGAAGCTACCCACCATGGTGGCGGCGTTTCAGCTCATGCGTAAGGGAAATGACCCGGTGCAGCCCCGAGATGATCTCGACTATGCTGCCAACTTTCTCTACATGCTCAATGAGCGAGAGCCGGATCCGTTAGCAGCTCGTGTGTTTGATGTGTGTCTAACGCTCCATGCAGAGCACACGATCAATGCGTCCACCTTCTCCGCCATGGTGACGGCGTCTACCCTCACCGACCCCTATGCGGTAGTGGCATCAGCCGTGGGTACCTTGGCTGGCCCTCTCCATGGTGGAGCCAATGAGGAGGTGATCACCATGCTGGAGGAAATTGGCTCGGTGGATAATGTGGTGCCCTATCTCGATGGCTGCATTGCGCAGAAAACGAAGATTATGGGCTTTGGTCACCGGGTGTATAAGGTGAAGGATCCAAGGGCCACTATTTTGCAGAGCTTGGCGGAGCAGTTGTTTGAAAAGTTTGGGGCGGATGAATATTACGATGTAGCCCTTGAACTAGAGCGGGTGGTATCCGATCGCCTCGGGCATAAGGGAATTTACCCAAATGTAGACTTTTACTCTGGGTTGGTCTATCGGAAGCTAGGCATTCCTACGGATTTGTTTACGCCCATTTTCGCGATCGCCCGTGTGGCTGGTTGGTTAGCGCACTGGAAAGAACAACTCAGTGAAAACCGCATTTTTCGCCCCACTCAAATCTATACCGGCACCCATGGCGAACCGTATATTCCCATAGGTGAACGACCCAATGCCAACGATCAAGACCAGTTAACAGGGTTGATCACTGAGTAAGGGCAGGCGTAATTTTGCAAATGATGGGTGAGACCCCTCTTGTAACATTTGCAGCGATCGCTATCATTAAATGCAGTGACGATTTTCAGGAACTCCAGCTCCCGGTCCAGTAGGCTCGGGGGTTTTTATTTGGGGACTTTTTGGACGTCTATAGGGTTTACCAAGGGTTTCAGCCCACGATGTGGCTTGAAGACGCAGCGATCGCCCCTAAGGTTCCCGATGGATGATCCCTAACGTTTCCTGTCAGCTAGTAGGATTGAGATAGTCTAGGACAGGATGATTGTCTTGAATAGATGACCATTTGCTGACAGATGACCATTTGCTGCATGAGATCTGAGCCATGATCAGTAATCGAACCATCGCTATGCTGCTGTGCTTTGCTGGAGCCGGATTTTTGATGGCATCTCAGGGGCAAGATGAAGCTCGGTCTAACCCGGTTGCTAATGGTGACGCCACTGTCTCCTCCTCCCCTTCGCGGATCAAAACTGCCCAAGACGCTCTGCGCTCCATGCTGCAGCCCCCCCTCGCTGCTCCAGCCCAAGTGAGTTCATCAGACGAGATGGTCGCCATGGCTGCTCGTCACCTGCCCAAGTTTTTGGTGGTTAGCCTCAGCGATCGCCAGGTGCGTTTGCAAATGGGGGATGAGGTGCTGGCGACCTACCCGGTGGCTATTGGCCAAGATGGCTGGGAGACGCCCTCTGGAGAGTTTTACGTGACCCGCATGGTGGAAAATCCCACATGGCGGCATCCGATTACCAGAGAGGTGATTGAGCCAGGCCCAGACAGCCCTATTGGCACCCGCTGGATTGAGTTTTGGCGCGAAGACAGAAATGCTTTTGGATTCCATGGCACCAATGAAGCTGACTTGATTGGTGAAGCCGTGTCCCACGGATGCTTGCGGATGCACAATGACGATGTGGAAGCCCTTTATGCCAGCGTGTATCCAGGAATGCCGGTGACGGTGATTCCGTGAGCCGCCTCAGTAGCTCCCATCATCTAGGTATTGATGGTTATCGATGTTTACAGACATTTCTCAATCAACGTGAAGTCCTGGGCGGGCAATGCCCGCCCTACCGCCACGGCTGAAACCTCGTCAAAGACCCATCACAGCTCGGTAGCGGATTTCAAACTCGCTGGCCATGGTTGAGGTGCGGTTGGTGGCCCACTCGCTGTGGTCGAACAGATCTTGCCGTAGAGTTTTGACGTTGACCTGGGTGGGTTGTCCATCAGCCACCACCTGCCGTCCATTCACCCAGACACTATCCACGGCTTGGGTGGGTCGTCCTAAAATCAATAGCCCTGCCGGATCGGTGCGGGGCAGCAAGGACAGGCTGGTGAGGTCATAGAGCACAAAATCTGCTTGCTTGCCCACCTCTAGGGAGCCGATCTGGTCCTGCAGGGCCAGACCGGTTGCGCCGCCGAGGGAGGCCATGGCGATCGCTTCCCTGGGGGTGATCCAATGGCGATAGTCTAAATCGGTGGGGTTGTGTAGGATGGTGCCGATTTTGATGGCTTCGAGGAGATCTTGGGAGTCATTGCTGGCAGAACCATCGCAGCCGAAGGTGACATTAACGCCGGCTTGGCGGTATTTCAACACTGGGGCAATACCACTACCCAAGCGTAGGTTGCTTAAGGGGTTATGAACCACGGTGGATCGAGTGTCAACTAGGTGCTGAATGTCTTCATCCTCAAGCCATACACAGTGGGCCAGGGAGGTGCGATCGCCCAAGAACCCCACATCTTGCAGATGCTTGACGACGCTGCAGCCATATTTCTCATGGGCTAGCATGTTTTGGGCGCGGGTTTCCAGGAGGTGGGTATGGCGACAAAGCTGGTAGCGATCGCTGAGGTCTGCGCACCCTTCAAATAGAGCATCGGAGCAGAGCTGCGGCCCGGTGGGGGCGGTCATGATGTGGATGCCCTCCTCGGGGCGATGGTAGTCTTGCACCAGTTCTTCCATCAGTTGCAGCAGCTCAGGTGTGCCGTGGTAGTGCGGTGCAAGGTCTACCGATGTGCCGCCGGTGGGCAAGCTAGCCCCGAGGGCCTCATCTTGGATCAGAGGGCCGACGAAGGCGCGAATGCCGGCCTCCCGATAGCCTTGAATGGCAGCCTTGACGGATTCTTTCTCCAGCCCTGGAATAATCACCAAGTGATCGACCACGGTGGTGCCGCCGGAGAGCAGGGTTTCAACGGCGGTACCTAGGGCGCTCAGGTAGATTTGGTGTGGCTTGAGGGGCGTAAATTCATAAAGTTCAGCAATCCACAGTTCTAGGGGGTAGGGTGGGATAATACCCCGCTGCCACATCTCCGAGGAATGGGTGTGGGCGTTGACAAACCCAGGCAACAACAGTTTGTGTCGGCCATCAATCAGCCTGCCCATGGGTTCAAGATTAGGAGCGATCGCCACAATGGAAGATGCGCCCTCGTCAGATACGGCGACCTGAACATCAACCGTTTGATATCCTGGGCCATCAAGGATGAGAACATTCTGAATCGTAAAGTTCACAGGCTTCTAGATGCGGGTATATGGATACAAGATACAACGCTAACAAACGCTTGAGTCTTTGGCCTAATCCTTTTCACGTCAGGGTTTCCTGCTATGACATCCCTGAAGGGATGGCTGAGGTCTCCCTCGGATCGAGCGCGCCTAGGCTTTACTCAAAATCGTTATGACTATGATATATTTGTAACGGTTCGTAACGTTTGCGTCGTGGTCTACCGGGGCGATCGCCAAGGTTCTGGGGAGCCGTCTCAGTGTTGGGATTGTTAGGATGAAAGCGCAGTCTGGCAGTCCTGTTTAGCAAGCGATGATGCACGTTCAGATTCAAGGAGATTAACGATATGACGGAAGGATGCCTTCGAGTTGGTCAGCCGGCACCGGACTTCACCGCAACAGCCGTAATCGATCAAGAGTTTAAGACCATTAAACTTTCCGATTACAAGGGGAAATACGTTGTTTTGTTTTTCTATCCCCTAGACTTTACCTTTGTCTGTCCGACTGAAATCACGGCTTTCAGCGATCGCTACGATGAGTTCAAGACGCTCAACACGGAAGTTCTTGGCGTCTCGGTGGATAGCGAATTTTCGCACCTCGCCTGGATTCAGAGCGATCGCAAAGCCGGGGGCGTAGGTGACCTCAACTATCCGCTGGTTTCTGATATTAAGAAGGAAATCAGCCTGGCCTACAACGTCCTAGAGCCGGATGCTGGTGTGGCGTTGCGAGGTCTGTTTCTCATCGATAAAGACGGTGTGATTCAGCACTCCACCATCAACAACCTATCCTTTGGTCGCAGCGTAGACGAAACCCTACGGACGCTCCAAGCCATTCAATATGTGCAAAGCCATCCTGATGAAGTCTGCCCTGCAGGCTGGCAGCCGGGCGAAAAAACCATGACGCCGGATCCGGTGAAATCGAAGGAATTCTTCGCCGCTGTGTAGTCTACCCCATGGGTTTGACGCTGTACGCATTCTTCCTCTGCCTTTCCCAACCGTTGCTGCTGCCCTAGGGTATGCAAGGTGCGCTAGGGTGAGGGAGAGGATATTTTTTGGGTGGTTATCCCTATGGCGCTGCTGACGTCTACAGACTTTCGTGGGTTAGTCAACCGTCGATTTTTCAAGAACCTGCTGCCGTTGCCCGCAGCTAACCGCATCCAGGTTGGCAGTTTGGTGCCGCCGTTTGAATTGCCCGAAGCAGGCAGCGATCGCACCCTGCGCTTAGCCGACTATACCCACCAAGCCCCCGCAGAGGCTCCCCATCGCCTAACGCTGCTCTACTTCACGCGCATTTTTACCGAAAAACAATACTGCCCTCTCTGTTTCCCCCATATCGTGGCGGTGAATCAGGTAGCCGAAGCCTGGGCTCGCCAAGGGGTGGCCCTGTTGATGATCACCAGCACCGATCCACAGCAAAGCCAGCAGGTACAGCAGGATTTGGGGTTAACCATGCCGCTATTGAGCGATCCAGGCTGTCGCGTTTTTCGGGCCTACCACGTGGGGCAAGCGCTAGGCGCTCCCCTACCCGCCCAGTTTTTGATCGATCGCCAAGGGCGGTTGCTCTTTCGTCATTTATTTTCTTTCTTAGAGCCCAATGCCAGTATCGAGCGTCTCCAGCAGGCGATCGCCCTTAGACTGGACAAGCCTGCTTGAGGTATGCCCCCACAGCTTGGCGAATGGAAGGAAAGGCAATCTGGTCCATCACCAATGCATCGCGGTGGATCCATGCCACCTGGGCCACATCATCCGCGGCCTCTAGGTAGGGGCGATCGCTCAAGGCTAGGGTGTAAATCAAATCAGTAGTTTGATACACAATCCCTCGATAGGGATAGACATTGGGAAAAGACGCAAAATACCTAGGTTGAACGCCAGTGAGCCCTAATTCTTCCTGGAGTTCCCGCGCTAGGGCCTGCTCTGCTGTTTCCTGGGGATCTACAAAGCCGCCGGGAAGATCCAGCATGCCTTGGCCCGGCGCGGCCCCGCGCACCGCCATCAGCAGGTGGCGATCGCACTCAACAATGACAGCCACCGCCGCCGATGGATTTAAAAAGAGCACAAACTCACAGCTAGAGCAGTGATAGGACTTGGGCGAATTGGGTGCAAAGGTCGGTTGTCCGCAGGCGGGACAATATCGCATCAAGGGAGACGGTGTTGAAGATTTTGTTGCTTCCATCCATGGCTTGCCCAACCTATATCACGAGCATCTTATCTCAAACCCTCAGGAATCGTCGTAGTCCTTGTGGCGGGTTGTCAATTGGGGAGATCTACCCTAGGTAAACCTGTGGGCAAGGATGGTTGAAGGGGCTGCTATCGGTCTCCATATCTGAGGCTGGGGAGATCTACCCTACGGCAAACCCCTCATTCCAGGGTGGGAAGAGGGGCTAGAGTCCGGGGGAATAGCTTAGATCGTTCAAGGGCCATTCTCAGCGTAGATGGGTAGAGTCTTGCGCAGGTTAGTCCATGGGCATCGGTGAATCAGGGGAAGGGCCAATAGTTCGGGTGGCGATCGCCATGCAAGGGATGACTCGTTCCTTGAGAATGCGGGTTTCAGATACCCAGGAATGGTGATCAGAAATGCTGTAGTTAAGGGTTGGATAGTGGTTTCAACAGGATGAACTCAATGGGCTGCAGGACTCATGATGCGGTCGTTGCGTAGCAGGCTAGAAAGGTTTTAGCAGGCTTCAACGAGTTCGGTCGGCAGTGGTAGGGACGTGGAAACAGACATGATCTCAACGGAGTGGTGATAGCCCATAACAACAGAGGCGAGGTTGGGCATTTCTTGGCGGCAGTGCGGGCAAAACCAGTAGACGCCACCTCGGCGAGCATGACGGAGAAGTGGTTCAGAGCAACAGGGACAAGTATTCATAAACGTATTTAACCTTTCTGAGTGCGTGTAAATGAGCGTGACAGCCACTAAAGCTTGTGTTTAAGGCGGGCATAGACTAAATCGGGTTTGATGTTCGTAAAGTATCTAGCTTTAATCCTGTCAGAACTTAGGGTGCTCCACAATTCGGTAAGCTACCTAATTTCTGGGTATTTCTCCCTTCTCTTTTCATCAAGGTGTGTAAAGATATGAGATTGATTTTCGATTAAGGCTTTATGAGAGTAGAAGAAGTCTAAAAAAATGAAGAAACGGAATTATCATTTTTCTAGATGATTCTCTATCTTTTGCGATCTCTACTACCTACAGTGTAGACAAAATATGAGAGACTTACACCCTCAGCTTAAAGAGGTGAAAACTGGGATCAGGCCATTCCTGCCTAGATTTGAGCCGATCGGGCAAGGTTTATAGAATTAAAAATTTACGATCGCATATTTTCGATATGTAACGGGGTAGATCGGTCGTGAGCTTTACAATGGGTATCAATTTTCAGCAATGCATAAAAGACATGCTCATAAAAGTCCTAAAAATGAAATATTCGCTACTGTTTATGGGTGTAAAAGAAGACGAGGGCGATCGCATAATGTACTCCTGAATACCATAAAGAAATCACGCCATAAAATGGCAGGTGCTCAGGGTTTTCTAACGATTAATGAAGCAAGACTTGATGAGAGTTTGATCCGTTGCTTTGATGCCTTCAAAAAGCTAATGGGACAGCTAGTACTGGAAGACAGAAGAACGAAGACAGAAAAGCGAAAAGGAATTCCAGGACACACAAGGTTTTTCGCTTCAGCACATAGGCGAGTTACTTACGCCTCAGAGCATTAGGTTGAGCAACGTCAAACCCAGTACCAGCTTAGATTCCGTTGGGTCACGCTGACGCTAATCCAACCTACGAGAGGATCCAGATCGCAGGAGTTTTGTCTGTCAATCAGGACTGATGCATCTTGCCCTGGGAGAGCTTCCCATCTTCGGTCGGTGCAAGTTGCCTGGAGATGCGGTGCAAAAATCTCTGCTCTCTTTTTTGCCCTTAGACCAGCGACAACTCTCTTGTAATGGCTGAAACCACTGATAATTCTCATGTTTTTGAATCCCGACATAAAAAGTCGGCTTTGTTTGACGGTGGTTTTGCCCCGTGATACTATCTGGTCTAGTTTGGTGAAAGCAACTTGCTGGATCGCCCATTTCATCTGAGGTAGAGCGATCGCTCCTAGAGGTTATCCACCTTGGTGAGTCCCCAATGTGAGCGCTGAACCATCCAATGCTTAGACCCTAGTACTCAACGAGAATGTCCATGACTCAGGCACCACCCCGTTCTACCCGTTCCACCGCCATCAAGGCGCTTCGCTGTAAAGAATGTGGCGAAGAATATGACCTCAAGGCGCTGCACGTTTGCGAAGATGTTTGTTTTGGCCCTCTAGAAGTCACCTACGACTACGACTTTCTCCGCCGCACCGTCACGCGGGAGACGATTCAAGCTGGCCCCAACTCCATCTGGCGCTACCGCGATTTCTTGCCGGTCACCTCAGACAATCCGATTGATGTGGGTACGGGCATGACGCCGCTGCTGCAGGCGAATCGCTTGGCTCGTCGTCTAGGTCTTAAGCGTCTCTATATTAAAAATGACGCGGTCAACATGCCGACCCTGAGCTTCAAGGATCGGGTGGTGTCTGTGGCGCTGACCCGGGCCCGGGAGCTAGGATTCTCCACCGTATCCTGCGCCAGCACCGGCAACTTGGCCAACTCCACGGCGGCGATCGCTGCCCATGCAGGTCTAGACTGCTGTGTATTCATTCCCTCTGATCTAGAAGCCGGCAAAGTGCTGGGCACCCTGATCTACAACCCCACGGTCATGGCGGTGAAGGGCAACTACGACCAAGTCAATCGCCTCTGTTCTGAAGTGGCCAACACCCAAGGTTGGGGCTTCGTGAACATCAACCTACGTCCTTACTATTCCGAGGGTTCCAAGACCCTGGGCTATGAAGTTGCAGAACAGCTAGGCTGGCAGTTGCCGGATCACATCGTTGCGCCGCTGGCATCGGGCTCCCTGTTCACCAAGATCTATAAGGGTTTCCAAGAGTTCATCAATGTGGGCTTAGTAGAAGACAAGGCGGTGCGGTTTAGCGGCGCTCAAGCCCTAGGCTGCTCTCCCATTGCCCAAGCCTTTGAAGAAGGACGGGACTTCATCAATCCTGTGAAACCCAGCACCATTGCTAAGTCCATCGCGATTGGTAATCCTGCGGATGGTGTCTATGCTCTGGAAGTGGCGCGGAAGACTAACGGCAACATTGAGTCGGTCACGGATGAAGAAATCATCGACGGTATCCGCCTGCTGGCAGAAACCGAAGGTGTGTTCACGGAAACCGCTGGCGGCACCACCATTGCTGTGCTGAAGAAGCTGGTGGAAGCTGGCAAGATTGACCCTGAAGAAACCACCGTTGTCTACATCACCGGCAATGGTCTCAAGACCCAAGAAGCTGTCCAGGGCTGCGTGGGCGAGCCCTTCACCATCGAGCCGAAGCTAGAAAGCTTTGAGCGTGCCCTAGAGCGATCGCGCACTCTGGATCGCTTGGAGTGGCAGCAAGTTTTGGTCTAGACCAGTCGTAGACTAGGTTAGTCCGACGTTTAATGTCCAGGCAATTCACAGGAACGATTCACATTCACTGAACTATGGCTGTTAAGGTACTGATTCCAACTCCGCTCCAAAAATTTACCCGCGATCAAGCCACCATTGAATGCAATGGCGGCACGATTACCGAATTGCTTGATGCTCTGGAGCAAGCCTACCCTGGCATTCGGGCGCGGCTCTGTGATGACCAAGGCGAATTGCGGCGCTTCATCAATTTCTACGTCAATAGCGAAGATATTCGCTTCCTGGATGGGGCCGGTACGGTTCTGCAGGATGGTGATGAAGTCAGCATTGTGCCAGCGGTGGCGGGCGGCTGATCGAGCCTCCCAAAAAGTTCTCGTGTACTAGGAGCGTCGCTGTCAACAGACAGGGGCGCTTTTTTTGCGCGCTGAATTCATGAGCTGGTTGACTGACCAAGTTGCGCAGACTGGGTGGAGCAACGGGAAACCCAGTATTGGCCTAGATTCTGTTGGGTTACGCTGACGCTAGCCCAGCCTACGAGGGAATCAGGATTGCAGGAGTTTTGTCAGCGGTGTAATCGGCGGTCTACACTGCAAGGGGCAATATTTTGCGGTGATTTTGTGGGGATTGTGATTGGCGGGAGAAATGTTGGGGTAACCGCTTGACCTCAGCAACTCGCTTTCGTAACGTAGCTCTTGAAGCCTGGTTGTTGTGTTGAGGAAATCTGGTGTCTCCCTTTTTGTTCATCACAGATTTAGATGGAACTCTGGTCGGTGATCCTGTAGCGTTGGCTTACTTGAACCATTGCCTGGCCCAGCATCGCGATCGCTACGGTACTATCCTGGTCTATTCCACGGGGCGATCGCCTACCCGGTATGACCAACTCACCCGTGAGGTGGCGTTGCTGGAGCCGGATGTGCGGGTGTTGGCGGTGGGCACCGAGATTTATGTCGGCAAGAGTTCCACCCCGGATCCGGGGTGGGTCGAGCATCTTAACCAAGGTTGGGATCGTCACCAGGTGGCAGCGATCGCCGCCCGCTATTCTGAGTTAACGCCTCAGCCCGCGTCGGAACAATTGCCCCATAAGCTGAGCTACTATGTTGAATCCGAGGAGGGCGATCGCCTGCTGCTGTTGCTCCAATCTGCCTTTCAGCAGGCGGGGCTAGCGGTGCAGGTGGTCTACAGCAGTGGTGTGGATCTGGATCTACTGCCGCGCCACGGCAATAAGGGGGCGGCGGTGCAGTTCTTGCAGCGGATGTTCCAGATGCCGCCGGAGCGCACGGTGGTCTGTGGTGATTCGGGGAATGACCGGGCCATGTATGACCATGCTGAGGCGAAGGGCATTATTGTCGGTAATGCAAAGCCGGAGTTAATCACCTGGCATCATCACCATCCATCTAGCGATCGCTTTCTCGCCGATCGCCCCTGTGCCGGTGGTATTCTGCAAGGACTCCACCATTTTGGCTTTTTAGATCCCAGTTGAATGATTAGCTACCTCACGGGCACCGTTGCTGCCCTGCAAGCCCTGCCCAATAACCGCTGGCTGCTGATTTTGGAGGTGAACCACATTGGCTATGAGCTGCAAATTCTGCCGCGTAGCCTCAGCACCTTCACCCTCGGTACATCGGCGCAGGTGTTCACCCATCTGCACTGGCGCGATGATCAGCAAAGTTTCTTTGGCTTCCTCTCGCCGGCAGAGCGCGATTTATTTCGTCAACTGATTGCCGTGAGCGGCATTGGCCCTCAGCTTGCCCTAGCGCTGCTGGATACCCTAGGCATTCAAGATCTGGTGCAAGCGATCGTGTCCAGCAATATCCGAATGCTGTCCCGCACGCCCGGTGTGGGGGCAAAGACGGCGGAGCGGATTTCCTTGGAATTGCGCAGTAAATTAGCCGAGTGGCGACATCAATCGGGGCTGATGACCAGTGCTCCTGATGCCGCTCCTGTGCCTGCCGTGCAGGAAGATGTGGAAATTACCCTGATGGCCTTGGGCTACAGCCCCCAAGAGATTATGGAAGCCCTGCGGACGGTGGGGCACTATTCCACGCTGTCGAAAAGTACGGATGTGGAGCTGTGGATTCGGGAAGCGATCGCCTGGCTGAGCCGTGACTAGCTAGGTTGGAGTCCGGCTGCTAAGGTACCCTTCCAGCAGCATGACCGGCTATGATATGATGAGTAGCTTCGACTGCGTTGATAGAGAACAGACGACCCATGGCTTTGTTTCAAGAGCAAAAACAAAAGATTATCACCGACTTCCAAGTCCACGAAACCGATACCGGATCGGCCGATGTACAGGTGGCCATGCTCACCGAGCGCATTAACCAGCTCAGTGCCCACCTAAAGGTCAACAAGAAGGATCACTCCTCCCGGCGTGGCTTGCTGAAAATTATTGGTCACCGGAAACGGCTCCTCGCCTACATTCTCAAGCATGATCAAGACCGCTATCGCGCCCTGATTACCCGTCTTGGCATTCGCGGTTAAGCGCCATGGGGTCTAAGTCAAACGACAAATCGACCGACGCCGATCGCCTTCCGTTTGAGCCGTCTAGCAACCGCAAAAAGACGGAGAAAAAGCCTGCCCCGGCTGCAACAAGCCGTCCTGCCTCGTCTGCATCGGCAGCATCGACTGCTAAGCGATCGCCCAGCGCTAATTCGGCCATCCCCGAGGTGGTCAGCCGCCGCATGATTCGACGCATGGCGCTGTTTTGCGGTGTGCCGACGGTGCTGGGGATATCCACATTTATTGTCAGCTATGTGGTGGTGACCCAAGACCTCTTTAAGCTGCCTCCAACAGCGGTGCTGCTGGTCAGTTTAGGGTTTTTCGGTCTAGGCGTTGTGGGCCTGAGCTATGGAGTGCTGTCGGCATCCTGGGATGAAGACTCGGCGGGCAGTCGCTTGGGCTGGGGTGAGTTTCGCCTCAACTTCGGGCGCATGACCGAGGCCTGGCGCAGTTCTAAAAAGTCTTCCTAACGATTCGGCGATCAGACTGCGGCGATGAGATCCTTGAGAGTGCTTGAATCTCTTGTCCCGGAGTTTTTATGATCATGTCCATGAATCTGTTCTCAGCACCGGATGGGTTGGGGACAGGTTTTGCTATGGATATGGGCCAGGCTGGCAGGTGGGGCAAGCGTAATATCGCCGCCCTCCGGCAATGTCTTTCACAATACTGGTGCCGCAGGTGTAGCAGGGCTTACCGCTGCGGGCAAAGACGTAGTGGCGATAGTCGCGGCGGGGATGGCCTTGTTGCTTGAGGTGCTGGGCTCGCTCTAGGTCGTTGGTGATGCCGCCGGTTTCGTAGGAGCGGCGGGAGAGGGCGATCGCTGCCTCGGCTAGCCGATACAGGGCATCCTTGGGGCAATCCATGGGGCGATGGCTGGGATGTAGCCCGGCTACAAATAGGACTTCGCTTCTCAGGTAGTTGCCTAGACCGCAGAGAAAATGCTGGTCGAGCAGGAGAGAGCCCAAGCGCCGTCGCCGAAATTTTGCATCAAGGAGGCGATCGCCCACCTGTTCGATGGTGGTGTTGGCATCCAATACATCGGGCCCTAGCTTGCTGAGGAAGGGATGGTGATCGATCTCATGGTCGGTGAGCACCTCAATGTCTGAGGCGCTGTAGAGCAGGGCGGATGTGGTGGCGGTGTGAATGGCTAGGCGAAGCTGGCGTTTTGTGTTGGGAAAGGCGTAGGCACGCCGAATCATCCACACCCCATACAACTGGTTGTGGCTATAAATCGCGAGCCGATGGTCGAACCGGAGGAGAATTGCCTTGCCCTTGGTCTGCACGGCGGTAATCCGCTGGCGGGCTAGGGATTCAGCGTAGGGCTTGAGGCGATCGAAGGCAAAAAACAGGTCTTGAATGGGTTGGTTGACCACGGCAGCAGCGATCGCATCCGCTGCTCGGCGAATTTCTGGCCCTTCTGGCATAGGATGTCCTTGCCCTACAAAACACCCTTGGAGCTAGGAATCAAATGCGCTCGGCGGGGATCGATCTCCAGGGCCATGCGCATGGCGCGGGCGAAGGCCTTGAAGGTGGCTTCGATGATGTGATGGGAGTTGATGCCATCCAGTTGGCGAATATGTAGCGTCATTTGGCTGTGGTTGACCACGGCAACGAAGAACTCTCGCACGAGCTGGGTGTCGTAGCTGCCCACGCGTTGGGTGGGAATCTCTAGGCCATAGCTAAGGTGGGGGCGTCCTGAAAAATCAAGGCTCACCTGCACTAAGGCCTCATCGAGGGGGGCGATGAAATGGCCAAACCGGACAATGCCCTTGCGATCGCCCAAGGCCTGGTGCAGCGCCTGCCCTAGGGTAATGCCCACATCTTCATTGGTGTGGTGATCATCAATTTCAATGTCGCCCTGGGCTTGGATATCCAGATCCAGCAGTCCATGGGAGGAGATCTGATGCAGCATATGGTCAAGGAAAGGAATGCCCGTATCCACGTTGGCGATCCCTTGCCCATCCACATTGACACTGACCTGGACATTGGTTTCCTGCGTTGCGCGACTCACCGACGCGGTGCGCAAGGGAAACTCTAGCCCCCCCGATCCTTCCAACTGTTGGCGATCGCGTGTTTGCATATCCCTACCCCTGTGTAACGATTGAACCGAGCTGCTGCCCCTGCCTACATGCCCATAATCTCGTAGCCCGCATCCACGTAGACCACCTGCCCTGTGATTCCACTGGACAGATCGCTACAGAGGAAGGCGGCGGTGTTGCCCACTTCCGTTTGGGTGACGGTGCGTCGTAGTGGCGCGATTTCTTCCACGTGGTGGATCATGTCGAGGATGCCGCCGATCGCCGATGAAGCTAGGGTGCGAATCGGGCCGGCTGAAATGGCATTGACGCGGATGTTCTGAGGGCCCAGTTCCGCTGCTAGGTAGCGCACGCTCATCTCTAGGGCCGCCTTGGCCACCCCCATTACATTATAGTTGGGTATCACCTTGACGCCCCCGAGGTAGGTGAGGGTGACGATGCTGCCTCCCTCGCTCATCAGCGCTGCTGCCCCCTGGCTAAGCTTGACCAAGGAGTAGGTGCTGATATCCAACGCCGTGGTGAACCCTGGGCGGGAGGTTTGGCTAAAGTTGCCGGTGAGGTCATCTCGTCGGGCAAAGGCTAGACAGTGGATCAAAATGTCGATCTTGCCCCATTGCTCTTGCACCGTTTGAAACAGCGTCTCGATCTGTTCGTCATCTTGGACGTTACAGGGCAGGAATAAGCTGGGTTGTAGGGGTTCAACCAACTCAGCCACCTTGTTTTCCATCCGCCCCTTATCGTCTGGGAGGTAGGTGATGCCGAGGTTTGCACCCGCTTGATGCAGTTGCTGAGCGATGCCCCAGGCAATGGAACGATTGTTGGCAATGCCGGTTACGAGGGCATTTTTTCCGGTCAGGTTCAGCATGACAGTTGATTTACAGCTTTAAAGATTCCAGGTGGCGATCGCAGGGATGGGAGAGGCAGCCAAGGATTTCGCAATGCTGCTCCCAAGTCACCTCATAACGTTAGTTTGCTTGGCCCAAACTGAGGAACAGGCTAGATGCGATCGCCATTAGGAGAATACTGAAAAATGGGGACATAAAGATAGAGGACAATCCCAAGAATTGCTGGGTGAGCGATTGGCGTACCTGATGCCCGGTCAGCAACCTATTGGTAGGGTATAGATACAAACATTAACGCTAGGCTTAGTGTTGACGCTGATGGCTATGGAGCGAAAATCCTTGCTATTCCTAGCGATCGCCCCCCCTCCTTTGCTAAACTCAACATCTTCTTTCTCAAAGACTCAAAAAATATGTAGCATGGAGCACAAAAAAGCACCCATAAGTTAAGTTTTAGTGATGTAAGGTCAACGTTTAGTTGCAAAATCTGGTTCAGCCTATGGACTTATGGGCTTAGGTAACTTGCTCGAACAGTGAACGAGAACTCTTTAGGGGATTGGGTAGGGCGAGGGCTATGGTAGTAACACAAGACAAGCCGTTGGCAAATGTATTCCGCCAGATTAGCGGAGGTGCATTTCCACCGATGGTCGAGACCTTTGAGCGTGGCAAGACCATCTTCTTTCCAGGAGATCCAGCGGAGCGCGTCTACTTCCTACTCAGTGGAGCGGTTAAGCTCTCCCGAGTCTATGAAGCGGGCGAAGAAATCACTGTGGCTTTGCTTCGGGAAAACAGTGTATTTGGGGTACTGTCGCTGATTACGGGACATCGTTCCGATCGCTTCTACCATGCGGTGGCCTTCACACCGGTGGAGCTGCTGTCGCTGCCGATTGACCAGGTTGAAAAAGCCTTTCACGAAAATCCTGAACTCTCGATGATTATGCTGCGGGGGTTGTCGTCTCGGATTTTGCAAACCGAGATGATGATCGAGACCCTAGCTCACCGGGATATGGGATCGCGGTTGGTGAGCTTTTTGCTGATTCTCTGCCGCGACTTTGGCGTCCCCAGTCAAGAGGGCATCACCATTGACCTGAAGCTATCCCACCAAGCGATCGCTGAGGCCATTGGCTCAACCAGGGTAACTGTAACCCGATTGCTGGGAGATCTGCGCCAAGAGGGCATGATTTCCATTCACAAAAAGCGGATTACGGTGCATAACCCCGTGGCCCTCAGCCAGCAGTTTACCTAGTCCTGGGATCGCGCCTGGCATGGGTTTGCGCAAATCTCCGGTGCCAGTTACCCCAGGGCTACCTCAGGCAAACACCGAGGATTTGCGCCTTCCGAGACATCAGCCTCGGAACTTATCCATGGGGCTGTCATGGCGTTGTGTCTCGAACCTAGGGGTAACCTTTGAGACAATACGCTACATTTAGCGTTATTTTCCGATCATTGCCTATAATGCGACTACGTCACCCATGGGTGTTGCGGCAATCCTAGGTGGATATCAACCCAGTGCATTAGGATTGAGGCACGGTTGTTGATCCCTCCATGGGCGACATCTCCATGGATGTAGTATATTCGTACTGAAGCGCATCGCGGCAATCCCTAGTGTTCATTAAGCGGGTTGAACTCTCTCACTTCAAGTCCTTTGGTGGGACAACGGCAGTCCCGTTGCTGCCTGGGTTCACCGTTGTTTCTGGCCCCAATGGGTCGGGAAAATCCAACATTTTAGATGCGCTGCTGTTTGCCCTAGGCCTGTCTGGCTCCAAGGGGATGCGGGCAGAGCGGTTGCCCGATTTGGTCAACCAAAATCATTCGAGCCGCAGTCGCTCTACGGTGGAAGCTAGTGTCACCGTGACGTTTCAGATGGAGCCGGAGGATGCTGTGGGTTCGAGGGCGATCGCTGCCCCACCAGAGCCATCTCCTGAATCTCCCAACGAGGTGCCTGACGAGTCTATAGGGGAGAATCCTGAAGCCCAGGGGCTCGATGCAGATCCCAATGGGTCAGATCTCAATGGGTCAGAGCGTAATGGGCATACGCCGCCTGAGACACCTCCTGAGCAGGATCGCTACGCCTTTGAGGACGAGCCCGATCCACTGCTGCAGGAGATTTTGGCGACGGGGGAATGGAGGGTGACCCGGAAGCTGCGGGTGACGCCCCAGGGTACCTACACCTCCAATTACTACATCAACGATCAGCCCTGTACCCTCACCCAGCTTCACGACCACCTGCACCGCTTTCACGTGTATCCCGAGGGCTACAACGTTGTCCTGCAGGGGGACGTCACCAGCATTATTTCCATGAACCCTCGGGAACGCCGCGAGATTATTGACGAGCTGGCGGGGGTGGCTGCGTTCGATCGCAAAATTATTCAAGCGACGGGCAAGCTGGATGCGGTGAAGGAGCGGGAGGAGCAGTTTCGCATCGTGGAACGGGAGTTGATTGCCCAGCGCGATCGCCTGGCCCAAGATCGAATTAAGGCGGAGAAGTACCAGGCCCTACGCGCGGAGTTTCAGGATAAAAGTCAGTGGGAGGCGGTGCTCCATTGGCGCGATCGCCAACGGCAGGCGGAGCAGCTCCAGCAGCAGCTTGAAACCAGCCATCAAGCCCTCGCTGACTACAGTACCCAGCTTCAGGCTTTGGCAGTGGATATTGCCCAAGCGACGGAGTCCCTGGAGGAGTTGAACCGGCGGGTGAAAGCCCTGGGGGAAGATGAGCAGCTAGGACTACAGGCAACTCTCGCGACGCGGCAGGCGGAACTGCGGCAGCTTCAGCGACAGGAGCAAGCGCTGATCACAGCCAGCCAAGAGACGGCGACGCAACTGGGTCGTACCCAGCGGGAGCTACATGACCACCGCCAGGCCCTGCAGGCCCTGCAGGCAGATCAGCAAGTGCTCGATACGCAAGAGTTGGTGCAGCTACGGCAAGCGCGGGATGCTGCCCAGCAAACCCTAGAGGCGAGTCGGGAGTCGGCCCAGGCGATCGCTTCTGCCTCTGCCGCCTGGATTCAGCAGCAAACGGAGCTGCGGCACCGGATTGAATCACGGCTGCAGGAGCTAGAGCCGGGGCGGCGGGAGCAGGCAACGCTACAGGAACGGGTGCATCAACTCCAGCAAAAAATTCAAGAGCATCGGCAAACCCTAGAGGCGATCGCTGCCGATTTGGCTGAGCACCAGCAGCAGCAGACCAGTCTACAAGCCGAACACCAACAGCAACGCCAGCAGGTGCAGCAGCAGGCCCAGGCTCTGAGCGCTACCGAGGCCCAACTGAAGCTACAGCAGGAAACCAGCGATCGCCTGCTGCGAGAACAGCGGGACAAACAACGCCAGCTCGATCGCCTAGAGGCCCAGATGCAGGCCATGCAGGATGCCCATGGAACGGGAGCCACGCGCCTACTCACCCAAGCTAACCTGCCGGGGATCTGCGGGCTGGTAGCTCAGTTGGGTCGGGTGGAGGCGGAGTATCAACTGGCGCTGGAAATTGCTGCTGGGGGTCGCTTGGGGCATCTAGTGGTGGAAGATGATGGCATCGCCGCAGCGGGGATTGAACTGCTCAAGCAAAAGCGGGCAGGTCGGGCGACTTTCTTGCCGTTGAACAAAATCCGTGCGCCGCGCCTGTCGCCGATCAATCCTGCCCAACAGCCCCGTGGCTTTATTGACTATGCCAGTCGGCTGATTGACTGTGACGATCGCTATCGGGTGGTGTTTGCCCATGTGTTTGGCAATACCGTGGTGTTTTCCAATCTTCAGGATGCTCGCCCCCACATTGGCAAGTACCGCATTGTCACCTTGGATGGAGAACTGCTCGATGCTAGCGGTGCCATGACCGGGGGCAGCACGGCCAGCCGTCAAGGATCCCTGCACTTTGGGGTGGGGGAGACCGGGGAATCGGCGGAGGTGACGGGTCTGCGCGATCGCCTCCAGGAAATTGACCACATCCTCGATCGCTGTCAGCGGGAAATTCACCAGGCTAGCGCTAGCCTCAAAACCCAGTCTCAAGCCCTGATGGATGCTCGACAACTGGAGCGCGAAACCCATCTCAAGGCAGAGCAACTGCAGCAACAGCTTGCCCATCTGGTGTCTCAAGAAGGGCAGGTGCGGGCCCAGTTGTCCCAGCATACCCAAGAACTGGGTCAGGCCCAAACCCGTCTCAAGACCCTGGAGAAGGCGCTACCGCAGCAGGAAGCCGAGGTGGCCCGCGATCGCCAGCAGTTGACGGAGTTGGAACAATCCCAAGCCCATAGCGAATGGCAGCAGGCCCAGAACCTGATTCAGCAGCAGGAAGCAACCCTCAGCGATCGCCAACTGGCCCTGCGCGCCGCCGAGCAGCGATGTAGTGAGATGGACATGCAGCGCCAGCGGCTTCAGGAAAAGATTGAACAGGCCCAGCAGCGGGTGCAGGAGTACCGGCAGCAGCAGACTAGCCAGCTCAGCCAGCGTACCTCCGGCAGCAGCCAGCAGGATGCCCTCAACCGCGAGATTGCGGAGATTCAAACCGCCTTGGCCACCCTAGAGCACACCCTATCGGCGGAGAAGCAAGAGCGCGATCGGGTGGAGCGGCAATTACGCGATCGCCAAACCCTGCATCAGCAAACGGAGCTGAAACGTCAGCATACCCTCGAAACCCAGCAGGCGCGTCAGCAAGACTTGGCGGCCCTGCAGGAGCAACTGGTGGCCCAGCAGGCCGAATTGCCCGATCCTCTGCCGCAGATTCCCGACGAGCTAGGGCTAGAGCAACTCCAGCAACAGGTGCGATCGCTGCAGCGGCGGATGCAGGCCATGGAGCCGGTGAACATGCTGGCCCTAGAAGAGCACGATCGCACCCAGGGGCGTCTGGATGAACTCAGCCAAAAGCTGTCCACCTTGGCGGAAGAACGTAGCGAACTGCTGTTGCGCATCGAAAACTTCACCACCCTGCGCCAGCGGGCCTTCAAGGAAGCCTTTGACGCAGTGAATGGCAACTTTCAAACCATTTTTGCTGAACTCTCCGATGGGGACGGCTACCTGCAGCTTGATGATCCCCACGATCCCTTTTCCAGCGGACTCAATCTAGTCGCCCATCCCAAGGGCAAACCCGTCCGCCGCCTCGCCTCCATGTCTGGGGGAGAAAAGTCCCTTACGGCCCTTAGTTTCATCTTTGCCCTGCAGCGCTATCGCCCCTCCCCCTTCTATGCCTTTGACGAGGTGGATATGTTCCTTGACGGGGCAAATGTAGAACGATTAGCTAGAATGATTAAACATCAGACTCAACAGGCACAGTTCATCGTCGTGAGCCTGCGACGTCCGATGATTGAAGCTGCTCAGCGCACCATTGGGGTAACCCAAGCCCGAGGAGCCTACACGCAGGTGCTGGGTATTGATCTCCAGGGACGGATTTCTGGGTAGCGATCGCCTCCAAGATCAGCCATCGTTCTACCTAAAAAACTGGCTTGAGACCCTGCCCACAGCTTGCTCAATACCCTACAATCCTTTCGTTGCCGCCACGCCTCACGCCACTGGTTTCACCCATCCGCCGTTTACCCCCCGCCGTTCACTGGATTTCCTACGGTCTCGTTGGAACTTTCCCCATCCGGTTTATGATTTGTTCTAGCCATCGTTAGCGTTACCATTGACGAATCGCTGACACCATTGCTGCCAATTTCGCTCTCTCGACCATTTTCGAGACAAAAATCCACCCATGACTTTTGAACAGTACTGCCAACGAGCCGACCTCCTAGGAACTCAAATTATTACCCGAGACACTGGCAAGCGCCTCGGCGTCGTCAGTCAGATCTGGGTAGACATCGATCGTCGTGAAGTTGTGGCCTTTGGCTTACGGGAAAGCGTGCTGTCTGGAGTCTTGTCGGGCACGCAAGAGATTATGCTGTTGAGCAACATCCGCCAAATTGGTGATGTGATTTTGGTCGATGACGACAACGCGGTCGAAGATGCGTTTGATACCGACCCCTACAGCATTCTCATCAACAGTGAAGTGGTCACAGAGACCGGCGAATTGCTGGGCAAAGTGCGAGGATTTAAGTTCAACATTAATGATGGCAAGGTTGAATCCTTGATGATCGCCTCCCTCGGCATCCCTCTGATTCCCGATCAAGTGATCAGCACCTATGAACTGTCCATTGAGGAAGTCGTCAGTAGCGGCCCCGATCGCCTGATTGTCTTCGAAGGGGCAGAGGAGAAGATGGTGCAGATGACGGTGGGGGTGTTAGAACGCCTGGGTATCGGTCGTCCCTCTTGGGATCGGGGGGTGGATGACTACTACGTGATGCCTACCTCAACGTCCAACCAGCTAGGAACAGGCTTACCGGCTGCCCAACCGCTGCAAACGGTGATGCCTACGGCTCAAGAAACCTGGGATGAGGATAACTGGAACGAGCCCCAAGAACGCATCATGCCCGAACCCCTGCGCCAAGCTGAACCCGAGCCGGTTTACTACCAAGAAGCCAACTGGGGGAATGAGACCTATGAGCAGCAGGTGGCCTATGTGGATGAAGACTATGCCGCGCCTCCATCCCCTGCTCCCTATCCTGAGGCTCAGTATGAGGATGTAGAGGTGACCGGAGATGCTTGGGCAGATGCAGACAAGCCCAAACCCTATACGCCGCCGAAGCTCAACCTGCCCGATCGGCAGAAAGTGGCGGAGTATGAAGAGGAAATCGACTACTAAGACCTGCACATCTGTAACCACCCATCCAGCGCTAGAGGGGCGATCGCTTCTCTAGCGCTGATGTTGTTATGGGGCGATGGGAGTGCTGGCGTGAGCACATCATCATCGAAATTTCCTGATGGAACTCCTAGGATTAGTTCATATTTGTCCTGATACTCCGTATATTCTCTAGAAGTAACCCATTGATGCTCTTGACGTAAGGGGTGGGGGAGATAGGTGTTGGAGTGGAGGACGATGTTGGGATGGAAGGCCTCAATAGGCTGTGGTGATGCATGGGCTCTACCGAACGATAGACGCTCATGTCGGGAAGAACGTTTGATGAAATGGAACCTAGGGATCTTCCCCTACGTCACGTATCTAAGTTTAAGCCAAAAATAAGTAGCTTCTTCATTTTCAGGGTGATCCGGGTGTTATTTGCCAATTGAGTCTGCATGTTGAATGCAGCCAAATCCACATAATATTTGGACTCTCATGTGGCATCACTATCATCATGACTTGGACGCTCGTATTCGTCTGCTGATTATTACGCAGTTTTATCCACCCGACTACGCTGCAACGGGTCAACTCATTGAAGAATTAGCCCTTAAACTGAGCCAAAAAGAGTTTAAGGTTCATGTCTTCACAGGACAGCCAGGCTACGCATTTTCTACCGCCTCTGCACCGAAGCATGAACAGATTCATCAGCTTTCGATTCAGCGATCGCAAATTTCTCGACTCTGGTCTCAACGCATTCGCGGTAAAGCCCTGAATGGTCTGTTATTCTGCCTGCGGGCTGTCTTGCATATGGTGCGGGCAGCGATGCACCATGATATTGCTGTGTTAACAACGGCACCGCCTTATTTACCCGTGTTGGGATACTTTGCTCGCCGTCTGTTGGGGCTGCGTTACATTTGCCTTGTCTATGACCTGTATCCGGACGTTGCGGTACGCTTGGGCGTCCTTAAGCCTAGTCATCGATTAACCAAGCTTTGGCAGTGGATTAACTGTAAAGTCTGGAGCCGAGCTGAGCAAATTATTGTCCTGAGTTCGACCATTCGAGATCACATCGTTCAGAACTACGGAATTCCTGCCCATCGCATTTCTGTGATTCATAGCTGGGCCGATCCTAGCTTAGTTGTACCTCGACCGAAGTCAGATAACTGGTTCGCCCAGCGCCATGGACTCGATCGCACCTTCACGGTTTTGTATTCTGGGAATATGGGGCGCTGTCATGATCTGGAAACTGTGATGGCTACGGCAAAACTGCTTCAGCATGAACAGGTGCGATTCGTCTTTGTGGGAGATGGGGCCAAGCGATCGCTCTGTATGCAAATGGCGCAGGAGTATGGATTGCAGAACTGTTCATTCTTGCCCTATCAAGATAAGCAAGATCTGCCCTATTCTCTGACCGCCTGCGATTTATCGTTAGTGTCCCTCAGTCGCGGCATGGAGGGACTGTTGGCCCCCAGTAAGCTCTACGGTTGCCTGGCGGCAGGGCGACCCGTGGCGGTGATTTGTGACGATCGCTCCTATCTCAAGGATTTGGTGACGGAGGCGGAGTGTGGTGAGGCTTTTCAGCAGGGCGATCGCGAAGGGCTAGCGGCGTTTATCCTGCATTTGATGGCCAACCCGCAGCGGGTGGAAGCCATGGGCCAGGCGGGACGCACCTACCTAGAGCATCACTTTACGCCAGACATTATCGCTGAGCACTATGCCCAGGTGATCTGCCGCAGTGCCGGGCGATCGCGCCATGCTCAACGTCTGCCCTCTGCTGCCCCACAGCGCCAAGCAGTGCAGGTGTCTGAGCGCTTGGATTGACGCTTGGAAGGACGCCTAGTACTCTGAGATGGAAGTAACCCGCCTATTTCCTGAGGCAGGAATCCTTGTGTATCCTGGACGTCCTTGTCGTTTTTCTGTCTTCGTTCTTCTATCTTCGTTCTTCCATCTTGCACTAGCTCGACTGTTGCTCGATCGCTCCCTCTGCTTGGTTGACGACGGCCCGGAGGCGATCGAGGGTTTCGGGGCTAGCGGATGACCAGAGACGGCGCTGGTGGGCTTCCAGCAACCGTTCGGCCATATCCCGCAACGCCCAGGGATTGACCTCTTGCACCATCTGCTGCACGGCGTCGTCGAAGATATAGGCCTCGGCAACGCCCTGATACATAAAGTCCTCAACGCAGTGGGTGGTGGCGGAATAGGCAAATAAGTAATCCACGGTGGCGGCCATTTCGAAGGCTCCCTTATAGCCGTGACGCATGACGCCAGCAATCCATTTAGGATTCACCACCCGTGAGCGATAGACCCGCGTCAGTTCCTCGGAGAGCGATCGCACCTTGGGGGTTTCGGGGCGGGAATGGTCGCCGAAGTAGAGCTTGGGGGACTGGCCCCGCGATCGAGCTGCCACCGTCAGACCGCCCTGGAATTGGTAATAATCATCGGAATCGAGCAGGTCATGCTCGCGGTTGTCTTGGTTGTGCAGCACAATTTGTAGCTGGCTGAGGCGCTGCTCGAAGGCGGCGGGGGCGGAGAGCGACTGGGGGGCACGACCGTTGCGGCCGCCGGTGTAGGCGGTGCTGCTCCAGTTGATGTAGGCGCGGGCTAGGTCATCGTCGTCTGACCAATTCTGGGCTTCGATCAGACCCTGAAGGCCAGCTCCGTAGGCTCCGGGTTTGGAGCCAAAGATACGATAACTGGCGCGATCGCTGGCCTGCTCAGCCGTCAGCCCTTGGTCGATCCATGCTTGGGTTTCCTGCTGCACTTGGTCGGCCAGGGGATTCCATTCTGGGGGTTCATCCAAGGCAGCGATCGCCTGCACGGCTTGGTCAAAGAGCTCGATTAAATTGGGAAAGGCATCGCGGAAAAAGCCAGAAATCCGTAGGGTGACGTCTACGCGCGATCGCCCCAGGATTTCCAAGGGCAAGATTTCAAAATCCACGACTCGCCGGGAGGGGCCGTCCCACACCGGGCGAACCCCAAGTAGGGCCAGGGCCTCCGCTAGGTCATCGCCGCCGGTGCGCATGGTGGAGGTGCCCCAGACGGAGAGGGCCAGGGTGCGGGGATAGTTGCCTTCTTCCTGGGTATAGCGTTCGATCAGGAGCTCGGCGGCGTTGCGACCCACGGCCCAGGCGCTTTCCGTGGGAATGCCGCGAATGTCTACGGAGTAGAAGTTGCGGCCGGTCGGCAACACAT
>RECH01000009.1 GCA_007694125.1 Leptolyngbya sp. DLM2.Bin15 | reverse complement strand
GTACCCGCCGCTATGCAGACGGCACCTTTACCCTGCACTACAAGGATCATTTTCTCCAAGACAAGCCGCCCTGTTTTACCAGTCGCCACGAGCAGGTGTTGATTGAAATTAAGTCGCCCCGCCAAGGCTTTAGCAAAACCCTAGAGAAAATCAATCGCCACCGCGAACAGCTTGGCATCCATACCGCTATTTTAATTAGCCATGCCATGAGCGATCTGGAAGCCCAAGGGTTTATCAGCCAAGGCGTCAGCGTCTATGCGGCCCAAGATTTTCTGCTGCCCACCCGCGCCGACTGTCAGCACTGTGCCAATGATGCCTGTCCCCTGCAAGGCAATGGTCAATCTCCGGTGCGCTCCTGCCAACAGTTTTGCCTCAACGGGCAGGTGTGTTAGAAACTCAGGGTGACCTGACTGGCGATCGCTCTTCCCCACCCACGATCCCTGTATGAACACGATCTCTGAATGAACCGGAGGCGATCGCGTCCGTCTCGTACCGAAGCAGGCCATAATAGAACCATATGGCCTCGACAGCACCGTAGCGGTCGTTGGAGCTAGGGTCTAGGCAGGAGCGATCGCGCCTTGATCGATCAGTAGCTCTGCTGTCAGCCATGGACTGCGACCAGACATTATGGAGTGGATTTCAGGGGTATGCTAGGCAAAACCTCACTAGGTAGTATCGGACTTGTAATTGGCGGCATTCTATCCGTCATAGGATTCACCGCGTACTTTTTCTCAGACAATGCCACCTTAAACCTAGTTGGTTTTTTCTACGGGATTCCCATTCTCCTCGGTGGTTTTGCCCTAAAAGCAGCGGAGCTGAAGCCGGCACCGTTTGCTGAACCCACCACTCCCCAAGTGCTGCAACTTCGGGAGCAGAAAGCCACCGCCACCCAAAACCAAATCCGCAAAGATGTGACCCGCTATCGCTATGGTCAGGAAGTCCATCTTGATACGTCCCTCGAACGCTTAGATCTCTGCCCCTCCGATGAGGAGCGCCCTGTTTTGATTGGGGTGCGGGAAGCTGATGTTGAGGGCGAGTATGCGTTGGTTCTACAGTTTTTGTCGCCGCTGATTTCCCTAGAGCTATGGCTGGAAAGGCGGGAGAAAATTGAGCGATTCTTTGGCCCCGGCATCCGCGTTGAGGTCACCCAGACCCAGGATGAATACGTTGAGGTCTCTCTGATTACCACCGCTGCGGAAGCATCCTTGTCCAACGCTGCTTAGGAATTGCAAGATCCTCGGCAATCGGTAAAGTCTACGTAAATCTATTGAGGCGATCGCTCAAACCAGCAGCGATCGCCTTTGTTGTTGAGCGTCATCGCTTCGATGGTGCATCTTTAGCGGGAATGTTCCATCCATAAGCAACACTTGTCATTTGTCATCGTTAATCTTCCGGAATTCTGCTGAACTTTACGAAAACCTTACTGAAGCAGCGTAGCGCGATCGCGGATCTGTTGTAGATCATGATGGTCTCCCATCCAGCGGCATTCTAATGGCCCTCGCTAAGGGGCGATCGAGATCTCAGGGCTCGGAACCGAAGTCTCTCCCTGAAAGGCTTGAAGCAATCCCACCGTCGGTTTGCAATCCATCCTGATATATGGACAACTCCGCGTATGGTCTAAGCGTATAGCTGTGTGAGGAATTATGAGCATGACACGCATGGGTGTTGCTCGATTTGCTCAATGCGATTGACTTAAGCACGGAGATGATGGATATGGTAGCAGCAACAGTATCGCGTGTTCAGGCGGATCATCTGGACGTCGTTGTGCCCCAAACAGAGTTGAAAGCCTTGTTTCGTCAGGCGGAGCAAGAGCTATATCGCAGTAAGGCATTTCGCCAGGCTTTGAAGGCCCTACAGCGGGAGACCGAGGAGCTATCTGAGATTCAAGGATCGTTGCAGCAGGCCTGCAAGGAAGCTATCCGTCTGACGCTGCGACAGGTTTTTGTTGCCTCTAAGGACTTGCTGGAACAGGTGGTGAAAGGGCAACCGGCAGCAGAGGAGCCCAGTCTGGCGATCGCTCCCGTTGTCTCCCTACCTGATCCAGGTTCACAGGCGGAGCCGGAGGCTGGAGATGATGAAGGAGATTCGATGCTCGATTCATTTCCGCTCTTAAAGCAGGCTGCCGAAACCACCCATCTGCCCACTCCCATCAAGCCCATCAAAGCATTGGCTACCCCAGCCTCGTCACGGCTGCGGGCCAAGACCGCCCAGCAGGCCCAGCAGGTGCAACTGGAGCGCAAGGAAAAGCATAATCAAATCTTGACGCAGCTGGGGCAAGAGCTGAAGCAGATGCGCGAATTGCGATCGCTCTCGGTGGCAGAACTACACCAGCGCACCCTGGTACCCATGCACCATATTCACGCCATCGAAGCTGGCCAGGTTGAACGTCTACCGGAAGATATTTATGTGCGCGGCTTTGTGCGCCAAATTGGAGATGCGCTTGATTTAGACGGGGCAGCGATCGCTCGCCTGCTGCCGTCCGGTGCTGATCTGGTGAATCCCGTGCCGTCCTGGTATCACGAAGAAGAGCAGAGCGCCCTGCATCCCATGCACCTCTATGTGGGCTACACCGCGCTCATTGCCGGCACGATGGGCAGCTTGGTATGGATGAATCAGCAGCCCTTCGACCCCATGGCATTTCAGCAAGATTTTGAATGGCTGAATGTATTCCAGATTTCCGATCGCCATTCCCGCGACGCCTTTGAAGTCACCCCTATTCCTAATATGACTGGCGTTGATGCGATCGCCCCGCCCGATCGTTCTGCTCCCGAGTCGTCGTCTACCTTCAACACCCCAGCCTTCACCCAATCCTCTGAATCTGCCACACCGGCATCTCGCTAAGCTCGTGACTCCGCCCGTAGCCTCTCCTCCATCGGCCATCGGCTAATGGAGGAGGAGGTATCT